>JAJRXH010000015.1 GCA_024276395.1 archaeon | reverse complement strand
GGGAGTTATTCACTTCACCTTGGAGTATTTAAAGGAAGAATAGGTTTATAAAATCATCTTTTAAATGACGGGGAGAACTGAATAACTCTCCTAGAAATTCCATTAAGACTCTAGGTTTCGTTCATCATTGCCCCATAATTTACCTCTCAATTTAGTACCGTTATGCCAGCGCGCAACACTTAAATGCATCCAAAGATGACAAATAATTGGTATTCGGACAAATAATACATCTATCTTTCCATTCGAACCTAAAAGAATATCTGAATCAAACAGAAAACATCAACAAAGCGTTCACGGTAAAATCAGTGAATTTTCCGATTTTGCTATTTATTGATGAATATGGTAATACATATCATTAGGGTGTCACCAAGAGGACTCCTGTCCTCAAGGCGGACTGTATTGCAAAAAAAGCCTCATTCAGTTATCCCCATTATTTAAAAAGGACTTGTTAAGAAGAACCATCTCGTTTAAAATACCCAGAGACAAGTAAATAGGCCTTAAGTAAGAATGCACCGATAATAATCTTGCTATGATGGTTACATCCGTGTATAGCTGTCAGAGATACTTGACCGTATTATCCAATAAATAAAAATGAGGAAGTTTAATGCCGTTTTATCTGGTCAATATTTCCTTAACGTTCTTTAACATTCAAATCACTAAATAGAGCAAGGAGAGAGCAAGATGAATTCGCCTCCTTTATTTGTTCTCAAATTAGGAGATGTCGGGCCAATTCCCATCTTCAAGGACTTAGAGAACGTGATGCCAGAAGAGGATCAAGAATTATTTCTTCTCAAGATCGGTGCATTCTATTTATCTATTGTAGGACAAGGCCATGAAAAATTTCTAGGACTTTTCGGCCCTTTACCAGTTACTGGATTACCAGTATGGCAAAGTTACATTTTTTCCTTTCAGGTCACAGATGACACGCTTCAAGATGAAAGACTACAAAATATTGCCTATTGTGTTCTCGTGATCCTATTTCCAGAAAATGAGATAGAAGAAATCAACTTTCTAAGATATCACTTGGAAATTCTCCTAAAAAAATACTTTGAGGATGTTAAAACCGTTTCTGACATCAATAAAAGCACGATGACAGCTCTACAGCAAAGCATCATTGAATTAAGAGGTGAATTGTCAGTTGAGTGGAAAAAAAACCAGATAATAATCAAAAAAAGAGTCACCCAATCCAGTTTAGCTGCAAAAATAAATAAAATAACGAGAATGCTAGAAAAAATTAACAAGAATGTAAGCATCCTCGTTTTTTCAAAGAATGACGACTTCCTTAGATCAGTAGCATCTACAATCATCAATATGGTAACTGAATGGAACGAAAACAAATCTGAATTATCACTACTAAAAGGCAAAGTACGTTTCTTGCAGCATCATCTAAAAAATAGGCAGTCTTTGCCAAAAAGCAGCAAGAACCACGATGTTCTTGTCATCATTGCCACCACGAAAGATGAAATCCTACCGTTGATTCCCATTCTCGAAAAAAATATGGTTGAAAATCAAATTTTGGCAATCATATTTGTAATGGAGGACGATAAACAAATACGAGGTAAACAAATGCAAACATTCCAGAAATGGTCAAAGGAAATCATGTTAAAACTTCCATCTTCCCTAATATTCTCTAGACCATTCATCATCCATCCTTTAGCCATCACCGAATCAGAATCCATTGCATCATTCCTTTTGACATTATTCGAGTTGTTAACATGAATGGATTCTCTTCTCTCTACTCTATAGGATAGAAAGTAATCCTTCATTAGATCTAAGTATGCAAAGTAGACTATAGGAAGTCATTTCATCATTTTTTTTCTCTTCTTCTTTCGGAAATTTCTAAATAATTCTTCTAAATATTCCATTACCGTTTCCACCCCCTCACCTGTCTTAAATGATGTGGGGAAAACCCTAAACGACCGTGGATTAGCAGTTTCATCACGTTCTAAGGAAGTTTCAAGTAAGTGCATTTTAACAGCCAATTTACCTTCTGACATGGCATTTGGGAGATCTTGTTTATTTGCGAGAACAATGATTGGAGTATTTTTTGTATAAGGGCTAAGTGCTATTTTTCGAAACCATTTTTCGTTTTCTTCGAGCATCTTATGATCAGCGGAGTCGACCACGTAAATAATGACATCTGGCTCTAATTCCAGTAATCGGAGCCAAATGGATTCACGAAAGGTCTCTTGGCCACCCACATCCCAAACCTTCATGACAAGGCCATCTTTATTGACATCTTCCACATCTAGTCCCATGGTTCGAGTGGGGTTTATGAATTCATCTAACTGTAATAATTTTAGGAATGTAGTCTTTCCAGCATTTGATAATCCCAAAAGAAAAACCCTTGTTGGCTCGTCTTTCCGAAAAATGGACCAAATTCGTTTAAACATCAACTTTTCACCGGACAGATGAACCTTCTCCGAGTTCACTAACTCTGAAAATATATAAAAAATGCTGCCAATTGGCTCTAGTGCAGAAGATGAATACTGCTTACCGAGTCATAAAAAATAAAGATTTATCAGAAAATGGAGTCACCGAAGATGTCTGAATTTCTACTGGGACACGTGGTATTTGACGAACATCGAGGACCGACACTAAAGGAATGGCTTAATCACAACTATCCCATTCCAGAGGTCATCCTTCAAGGAATTACTACGACACTTTTTACGATGGCAATCGGAGTTGGGCAACCAACTGGAGAAGCCCAAACAGCCATCATCCCGGTCAACATTACGAGCGTTCAGGGGAGAGTTTTAATTTATTCTTATTCAGTTCACGATGTAAAAGCGCGTGGAAAAAAAAGAATGGAAGCATTCATGTTATTCATTTCAAAATACTATCAAGATAAATTGCTAAGAGATCCCTTGTATCTGATCAAAACTCTCGCAGAAGGTGCAAATCTAATAAATGAGGGCCTACCCTCCGAGGAAGTAATAATTAAAGTGTTCGATAACATCAAGAAAATTTTGCTAGCAGAGGTCGACTATGAAGTCCAACAAATTCTCAATCAAAACTGCACCGAAAAAGATACTGTCATCATCTCTGATGGAACCATAAAAGGCCTGAATAACGCCATGATCACTCCTAACCTGATTAACATGTCGATCGGAGTACTAAATGCCGTCAAAGGGTTGATTTTTCTCACGGATAAAATCAACAACACTCATAATCATCTTGAAAAAGGTCAAACAATCAAAATGACACACGTTGCGAATTTTGAGCAAGAACAACCCTCATATTGGCTAATAGAAGTATACGGGAGAGTAAGTGATGGAAGATTCTTTTATCTCTTGGGTTTTTTGGATAGATTTGCCGTTCTACTAACTCCAAATCGACTACAAATAGGAAGGATGACAAAGACTTTTCGAGAAATCTTGTGGGATTTAAAACTAAAAGCAAGGGAAAAAATACTAGACATCATACCGCATATTTTGGAACCGAGTTATATGACCAATAAAGAGAAAAAAAATTCTTATCTTGTTGAATGCGAAAGTTTACTTAAGAACTTGAGTCTAGTAATAGACGATTATAGCATAATAAGAAGAAAACAAGAAAAAATTGATTTACTCAAAGTTAGCTCCTCATCAGAAAGCCATCTTCATCTGCAGCTAACACACTTACTAGTCAAAATCAATGACTTACTAGAAGAAATCGCCGATACAAAACTCACCATCACCCAATTAATCTGTTCGATTCAGGTTGAAGATCAAATCAAGAACATGATGTCAATCTTATGGGATGTTTATCTCCCAGTGAAGGGATATCTATATCTGACTGCCAGTTCAGAGAGGGATCTCGGCCTCTTGAACATTCTTAGTCAAAGAATTTTCTCTCTCAAAAATCGATGATGACGCAAGGGAGTTTCTCCTCATTCTGGCGATTAAATTTCATCATATATTTATGATCGTTCTTTTTCTTCATTTTCAGAATCTTCAGAATTAGATGTCACATCAATGGTCTGGATATTCTCAAACACTTTTTTGATTTTTCTGATCTCTTGAAAAGATACATTCAACGTTAATAGCACGCATTGAAGAAGAATGGTTAGTAAGTGCTGATGGTTAGATTTCTTTAAATGTTCATTACCTAAAATGACGATGCTTAAGACCTCACTAATCTCCAGGGGTATTGAATTAGCGTTAATTAAGTCTTCCGTGCCAAAGATGTATTTAACATCATCAAGCATTTTCATTGCAGCATCAATAATCTTATTGTGTAGGGGGACCCTAAAATGCGTCAGAAGATGCACTAAATGCATTGCCTCATCTGGGGTGGCATAGAACTCATGGTCATCGAATAATAAATTTTTAATCGATGTTTCAAGAAACATAAACCTTGGAAGATATATCCTTCGCGACGGAAAACCCGTGGTAAGAAGATTAGTCAAGTAATCATTTATTTTCTCAAAAATTTCTATTTTCTGGTTGTTTTTAATGTGTTTTCTCACTTCATAGAGTTGTTGCCACACATAAATGGCGATTCTTGCCTCTAATTGATTTCCAGAAAGTAATAAACGACGAATTATTTGGAAGATTCCGAATAACGGCAAGAGTATCAAGTCAATCACATCAAACTCACTAGAATGTTCAAGCCATTCTTGATACACGTCTCTGGAAAACCGATCTTCCATAAGCGATTCCAGATATTCACGATAAGCCTCTGGAATGCGACCCCACTTGCTTGAAAGGGCGATCAAATGCGCCAACTTTAAGATTGGCTCAAAAATCCAACTCAAATCGTAATCTCCAAGTCGTTGCTCCAAAATTTGTAGAGATTCAATGACTGATGCCACGTGCGTGAAGGCAAGACTCTGGCCCTGAACGAAATCAAAAAAGAAAACAAAGATGTAAGTAAAATATGATACTGAAAAACGCTTTGAAAACTCAAACATCGATAAATAAAGTGGGAATAACTGCTCCAATTCATTGGCAATTGTCGGTATTGATCCAATGTAACACTTAGCAATGATTTTTCTCAGACGAGTAGCTCGTTTATCAAACCCAATAAATGAAATCCAATTAGGAATGGTTGCAAGGGCAAGAGACATTGCTTCGGTCACGGATATCAAATCTTCTTGTTGCTTCCCAAGAGTGAATTTTACCCCGAAAGATGGTGTTGCACATGGTATCCTCATTGAGTCACCAAAAAGTTTTATTAAGTACTGTAACAGATGCTCATGTAGCCCAAAGCGACGTAGTTCCCAGTTACAATACAACTCCTTTAAAGCGTACAACGCAACTTGACTAACTTGAACCAATGATTCTCGAAGGGGCCCGTATTTATCTTCTGGCAATGATTCACCGAACTCTTTAATGAGAGAATCAAAAAAACTCGAGGTAAAAGCTAGAGCTCCATTAATGTCATCCTCCAATCCCCACTGTCTTTGTAATGAGTGAAGGTATTCATGTGCCATCAGGCCTAATAAGGGCCAGTCATCGGACTCATCGCGACGATATCGACTTGTATGGACTGTTTCTGGATGGACTCGGTCAAGATAAGAGGCATCATCTGGAGATTCTACTTGAGCATAAGATTCTGTCCATTTAGGTGGCTTGTCTAGCAAGAACTCCTCATTTTCAGATATTTGTAAAAAAATAAATTCCTTGTCTCCCTTCCCCCATGAAAAAGTATCATCAGACGATTGAAAAAAAGCCAAGAAATCGTCGTCTATCACCTCGGGAAATGCATCTTGTTTCAACCATTCCGTCACGATCTCTTTTTCCTCTGGTTTAAAGGCATAAACATGTACTGGGATGATAGGGACATGTAAGGATAAAATGCGAGCTGCAGTATGAAATAATTCTGCTGGTAAACTCTTGGTAACTCTTACCAATATCATAATATTATCACGTCCAACTAGCCCATGCAAGTAAGTATTAAACAATAATGGATTTAAACATTCACTTCATGACATCACTTGACAATCATTACCAGTTCAACCGTTTTTGTCAACGTAATCCACGTCACGTGTAGGAGACCTCAAATGACACTGTCATTAGACGAGAAACCACTAAATGAGAATGATGACGAACTAATAGAACAGGTGAAATTAAGAAATATTTTCAAAGAAATAAAAAATTCATCCCCAGGTGTGTTTGCTGTCTTCTTACTCGATAAAGATGGACTCCCTGTTGAGGATGTTGGATTAATATCAACTGTTGGACGAGAAAGGGCTTTAATCATTAGCGCCCTAATTTCAAATCTTCTAATGACCATCAAAACCTTGGAGCAAGAACTCGAAGAAACAAGCATAGGGTGGGCATCTTTCTTAACAGAAAGCCAACGCCATAAGATATTATTTTATGACATAAGTGGAATCGCTGTATTAGGAATTTTGATGGATGCTAACGTCAATTTGAGCTTGATACGGTTATTAATCGCCCAAAATATAGAGCTAATAAAAGAAACTCTAGAAAAGAGAAGCTTCTATGTGGGCGAGATCCAGCATTTCATTCGAAGTCCCACGAAAGAAGAACTTGAAGATATTTTCTCGGAATGAATTTGGATTCACAACAAGATACAGGGGGTTATGACATTTACCTAAAAAAAGGTTCAAACGAATCATCAGCAAGAAAAGTGAAATTTTGGCAACATCATGTGGTTGGTCCCTTGCAAACAAATTGTTTTGTCCTCTCCAACACAATGACCGAAGCAATCCTTATTGATCCTGGAGGACCTGAAGTCAAAGGCATTGCATCCGATCTAGAAAAACAAGGGATAAGGATTACTCACGTCCTCGTGACACATGGACATTTTGATCACCTTGCTTGGGCATCTGAAATCCAAAAAGTAATTGAAGAGGCTAAAGTATATCTTCATCACGATGAAAAGGATTCGTATGAGAAATTTTACGATATGATGCATTTCTTCGGTCTTAATAAAATAGATCACCTAAGCGAACCAGATGTATGGATAAAAGATAACCAAATCCTGAATCTTTCTGGATTAAAAATCAAAGTAATCCATGTACCTGGACATTCACCAGGAAGTGTCATTTATATGCTTGAAGAAGAAAAAGATGCTTATGTTGGTGATTGTATCTTCAGAAACTCAATTGGTAGGGTTGATTTACCATTTTCCAGTCCGAAGAAGATGATACAATCCTTAAAGAAAGTCACATCAGAAATAACGGATGAATATCGCTTGTTGCCTGGACATGGATTAGAGACAAATATGAAAGCTGAAAAAAAACACAACCCATATCTCATTGCCCTGCGAAGAGGAATGCTTGACCAATTGCTATTGTAACTGATTTTCCCATCAGAATTTTTTCTTCATCATTCCAATCTAGAGATCCTATCTCATCCTTGATCATCGATCCTTAACCATCATTTCATAACCTATCTGCAAAAGGCTTTAACAGAGATCGACAGACGTCAGCAAACTTCTTTCTCATTTCTTCGTCCATTTTTATCCAAGTATGATGCACGGCACCAATTTCATCGGCAAATTTATCTCCTTCCTCTTTGGTCAAGGCAATGTAAGTCTCTAATTCAGGATCGTAAATCCCTATCACGGCTTTAGGAAGTTTCATATCACTTCTAACATTTTTTTCGATTTCGGTTGCCCATTCCCTAATTGAATCCATGGTAAGAGGCCTAACAACATCATAGAAGAATAAAGCAAATTGGGCCACTTGGTAAAATTGCTTGCGATCCAAAGATCGCACGTTAACTTGCGTGTTTAGCACATGCAGGCGCAAAATGAAACGATACCATTTTTCTGTTCTAGGATTTTGAATCGCTAGTTCGTAAGTGAGCGTCTCAGCAATATCATCTAAACTGGTAGGAATTTGCTCAAGAGGAAGTTCATGTACTATCCTCTTCATGAAAGGATAATATTTCACATCTGGATCTCCCAAAATCACTCCATCTAAAGTTAAAGAAGATCCAGATTCTACCATCACTGTATCAACCGAGGGTGCCATAATGGCAGCTCTCTCTGCTTCTTCAGAGCATATTGGACAAGGAGGTCTTACATAGTAGTTTTTACATGTGGGACAGATAGGCAGTTTCTGTTCCTCCAATTCCTGATTCTCATCTAGACGTCATACTTCATCTTTTTTAAGGATGTCTCTCGAAATGATAATGAGGTAAATTGCATCTAGAGACGAACCATTATATGCAGAAAGATAATTGGCTAAAATTTATGAGGAGAGTTATTCACTTTTCTCCTTGGAGTATTTAAAGGAATGAGAAGGTCTTTAAAAAACTCATTTAAATGATGGGGAGAACTGAATAACTCTCTTGATGAGGGACAGTCATTCACTTGTTCCTAAGTATTTAAAGACATTGGTTGTCATTTAAAAACCTTTTTTAAAAGAAAAGATAACTGAATGACTCCCGTTATTTATGAGACTTCCATTCATTCAGCTACAGACTTCCATTCATTCAGCTACAAAGTGTAATCTTTTTATAACTATAAAAGGCAATTTTCCATGGAGTAGTGATGAAGAATATTCCTTACTTAATGGAGCATGATTCTTGATGGGTATGGAACTGCTTTCCTTAGAGACTTTTTTCATGTTTCTTCTCGTTTTATTGCTCTTGTTTCTGAATGCTTTTTTTGTCGCATCTGAATTTGCCATCGTTTCTGTTAAACCCTCTCAAATTAGAGAAAAGGCTGAAAAAGGATCAAAAACCGCTGGTATTGCCTTAAAAATAATAGAAGACATTGATTACTATCTATCAGCATGCCAGGTAGGAATCACATTAGGATCGTTAGGGTTAGGATGGCTTGGTGAGCCTTATTTTGAGCATTTGCTCGTTACCATTATGGGAGGTATCTTCAATAATGTGCAAGTTCAAGTAATTGCGACACTCACAGCAGCCGTGCTAGCCTTTCTCTTAATAACATGGGGACACGTGGC
>JAJRXH010000192.1 GCA_024276395.1 archaeon | reverse complement strand
CGTGTTTTATCCTCGCATCACGGGGAGAGGTCCTCACGAAGCGATTAACGTGATGACACGACCTTGAACCCACGCGTGACAGAAACCTCGGGCTGATCAGAAAAACTGAAGATAAAAAAGAGAGAAGGAAACGATGCGGATAACAAGGTAGGTAGTAAATATTCATCCTAGTTTTTGTCTTTCTCACCATTTTTTGATAGTAGGTAATAGTTTTCTATCTTTCATTTTATCAGAAGTAGGAGGGAGTTGAAGTTTTTAGTCCAAAATGCAAAAAAACTCCCAACAGCCGTGAAGTCGTGATGATGATGAGCATCACTATTAGAGCCTCGTTGAAGGAGGAAACTATCAGAGTGATGAGATCAAGGAGAAGTCCACTGAATAGGGACGAAATGAACATGATGACACCTCCTATTGTAAGGAGGATTGAGTAATATCGGGCCATGGTGTCGGGTGTTGAGCAGTCCAACGTGTAAGCAGCTAGTACTGTATCATCTCCTCCTCGTGCGACCCCTCCTCCGATGGAACTTAACACTAGCCAGAAATATTTACCAGTAATGAGGCTAAGAAGAGTAGAAAGAGGCACGGTCACGTACAAGAAACGCGTGAGGATAAGAAGTGGTTTTCTTCCAAAACGGTCAGAAAGTTTTCCAGATACTTGTTGACTGATAGATCGTGGTAATTGGAAGAAAATCCAGACCAATACGACTTCTGTCCACGTGTGAGCTACAGATAACGTGACGAAAGGTAGAACAGGCCATAATAGTGCCATGGAAGCATTGAAACTGGCATCGATCAGTAGTAATCGTCGATATACGGGATTTATTTTGATGAGGTTGATGAAACCATTATTACTGGCGGCTAGTCGATCATTTTTTTTCTTTCTTGCCCATGGATTTTCCTTGACGAAGAATAACACGAAAAAGAGGGCAACTGCGAAGGCGAAGGAAGCGGTAAAAAATGGAATCACGAAAGCCTCTCGGATGAACTGACCACGAGATACGTGATCCATCAATAAACCAACGCCTAGCATAACATAAATGGAAATGAAAGAGCCTAGCCCTTGAATCTTTCCAACAAATTTTCCTCGATCGCGTAAGGTGGTCAAGTCGCCTAATAAGGCAATCCAAGCGGGACGAAACATGAATCCTAAAACAGCAATGAGAATGGCGACTGCGAAAAGCTGCCATAAATCCGTGATGAGGGCAGCCATCACGCTTCCTAGCCACATCACGCCCAAACCAATGGCAAGAATGATTTTTCTTCCTCTTTTATCTGCAATTTTCCCCCAGATGTATTGAAAAATGTTAGAGCCAAGATTGCGCACGGAAACTAACACGCCTTGAATGATTCCAGAAGCACCTAGTACCACACCAAAATATTGGAAGAACGTAAAAATCATTAGCATTCCAGTTGTCTGTGAGATGCTAATGCCATACAATGCCTTGTTATCGACGAAGACCAGCTTTTCTTCTTCCCCTTCCTTGACTGGATTCACCTGTTGATCTTTAGTAACTTGCACGACGCTCATCTTTGTCACGGCTTTCGTGGTCTTTTGAGAGGAAATAGGATTTCCCCGCCAAGTTAACAGCATTTCTTTCTTAAATAAAAAAAAAAAGTTTCAGGCAAGTCACGTGAGAAAGAGATTGCCATTGATGTCAATCTATCATGGGATTTTACCTTTTCAGACACGTGGTAACAAGTGTGGTCTTTCCAGTGGGACGATGCGACGAGGATGATGCCAAGAGCTTAATTTTGTGAGTGAGAGTAATTGATAGAAATGAAACTGTTAAAAAACTTGGATGTCATTGTTTTCATAGGATCGTGGATTGCTCTCTGGAATTGATGAACATTTCTAGGCTGTTGATGAAAAGGATGCCATCGAAAACATCACGGGGTGCGGTAGTAAGTCGTGAGATTATCATTGACTTACGAAAGTTAAAGGATCATGGTAAGCATGTACAATGTAAGGTTGAAATAGAAACGATCCTAACTTCTCATAAAGGAAAGATTGATGATCTCATTCTACTTGAGTTGTTAGTGATTCTATCTGATTGTAATTGGTATCTGGGTCTTTTCAAAGATGTAGCACTCCTCATTGAGAAGTCAAAATCTTTGATACAGAAGCATCATTTAGATGCATCGTCCTCACTAGTCATGGAGCTCTGTATCATTGAAGCCAAGTTAGAGTGGAAAGATGGTAATACATACCATTCAAAGGATAAACTAGAGAAATTAGTTCCTTACTTGCAATCTTCGGGAGAAAAACATCTTTTTATTCACGCCATCTTGACTTTATCCGGAGTTTGCTACGTTAGTGGACAACGACAGACGGCCTTGGAGCATGCAAGTGCTGTCATCAACTATAGTCGTGAAATATCCAATCTACATACTCTGGTTAGCGCCATGCGCTTGAAAGGACTCATTTATTGGCAGTCATCAGATTATGAACGAGCAATGACCACGTATGATGAATGCTTGTTGATTGCAACCGAAAAAGGCTTTGATGACCAAATTAGTCACGTGCTCAATAATAAAGGCTTGGTCTTTTGGGAACAAGGCGATTTGGATCAAGCTTTGCAGCATTTTCGCCAAGCGACTGAAATTGCCAATCAATTACAATTATTGGAGCTGCGAGCCATCACCTTGAATAATATCGGCTTGATATTGATGGAAAAAACACAGTTAGATGAAGCCTTAGAATATTTTGAAGAAAGCTTTGCTTTGTTTAAACGATTAAATAACAGATTTGAATTGGCTCGTTCTCATCGCAATGTTGGCGTGATTCATCTTCTCAAGGGTGATCTTGATGCAGCACTTGTCTCCTTGAGAAAAAGCTTGGAATTAAGGGAAGATGTTGGTAATTCGGTAGAGATCGCAGACTCACTCAACTTATTGGGGAAATGTCATCGTTCAAGAGGCGAATTCACTATAGCACTTGAATATTATGAACGTTGCCAACAACTTTGGAAACAATCTAGCAACATTGCCTATCAAGCGATTGTTCTCAATAACATGGGAGAAATCTATTTGGATCGCGGTGAGCTTTCTTTAGCTCTTGAGCATTGCAAGGAAAGCTTGCGCTTAAGAGAACGAATTGGTAATCGTCTCAGCATTGGTAATTCTTACTTGATGTTAGGAAAGCTTTACCTTCGGATGGGAAAGCAGCGAAAAGCAATTCGATATCTTGAAAGATGTTTAGAATTCCTAGACACGTTAAATGTGGGCTTTGAGATTGCAGAAGCATTGTTTTACTTGATTCTTGTTCATTCATTAAGGAATGAAAAACAACGTGTACGTGAAGTCTTTTTCCGGCTAGGGCAGCTCCACGAGTCGACCTCTGAAAAAATGATTGGGTATTGGTATGAATTAGCTAAAGGGATGTCTTTTAAACATTCACCACGGAAAAAAAACAAATTCTTTGCTCAGAAGATCTTTGAAGATCTTGCTCTCGAGTCAGACTTGCCGAATGAAGTTCTCATCATATCCTTGCTTAATTCGTGTGAGCTTATGCTTTTTGAGATAGAAACCTTTGGAGAAGCAGAACTTCTTGGGGAAATGGAAGAACGGCTTGAACTTTTGGCAAGAATCGCCGAATCACAACATTCCTACTGGTTGATGGTGGAAACCTACTTCCTCAAGGCTAAATTCTCATTATTACAGAACGATGAACAAGGAGCATTACATCTTCTAGAGGAGACAAGGAAACTTGCTGAGAAGCACCAGCTCGAGGCCTTATCGATAGCCATTGCTAATGAACAACTTTGGTTCATCGAATATACGAAGCTTTTGAGAGAGATGGAGATGGGAAATGATGAATATAGTCTGCGAGAGCGAATTGAGGCCGTTCGATTCGCAGAGACCTTTTCCCGCTTGTTAGGAGGGACGACAGGAAAAATCTCCCAGACTTCTCCAAGTGTTCTTTTTGCCGTTTTGGTCACGATGTTAGACGATGGACTGAAACTATGTGCCTATCATTCTCCGGAAAAATCGGGTAATTTTGAATTGGAGGAGCAACAACTTTCCTGGATAGTCGAGGCCGTTCACCTAGATAATTCTCGATTAGTAGATAATGACATCATCATTTGGCGAGTGACAGAATATGTATATTGTCTTAGTTATCGATTTCGCGTGTCACCACCACGGGAGAACACGGATCATCGATATGAAGTAAAGGGGGTACCTTTGGATTGTCACGTGTTTGTTCACAATGAAAGTATTGAGCCGTTATACAAAACAGTACCTTCCATTCTGAAGCAGCTATCACTCCTCAAGCTCATCGTGAAAAGTGTGAGTGACACGTATTATCATGAAATGGAATTATCCTTCGTTAATGATGATTCCAGATCTTCATCTCAAAGCATTAAAGGAAAGGCTTTTAGATCATTCTTCTCACAATTGATAAATCGAGTGGACTCGTTATTATCCACCTACAAGTAACTAAAAAACTTACAACTTTTAATCGCTTTTCATTTTCCATTTTTCATCACGATGTGAAATGTCTTCTTGTTTTTACTTCAATTAAAATTCTTAATATCGATAAAATTATATATTTTACGAGTTCCTTTTTCAAATTTATCTTTATAATCGAATTTTAATGCCTCAAGAACAGTTCATTTAACACTTCCATCATTTTGAAATCATGTTAGAAATATTTATAAAGGATGAGAAATTGATGTCAATTGATCTTTCATCACGAAGAAACGAAAACTTTTCGGTGAAGATGAAATGGACAACATGATTCTGCGTGATGAATGTACATTTTGGTGAATTAAATGATGTTGATGAAAAAAAATTTTTTAATAGCGGCTTTAACTGTAATCACTCTTCTTTTAGTTCTTTTCATGCCGTCTTCGGTGCAAGGAGCCGACTATAGTAGAACTGACCCCGAGAATGATGTCACGAAATTATCGTATAGCAAGGGAGTGCAAACATCAATTACTGAGAATGTTGCCAAGGAAGATGTCGATATGACAGCAATAGACATCAACTGGAATCCAAGCCTCATAGAAAATAGCACGATCGTGGTAACTTACGCGGGTACACCAGCTGTTGATGAGTATCATTCACTCGGTATTGGAGTGAACATTACCGTGCATCTCAATGATAGCTATTATGTTGGAATAGGTTTGAGCCTCTTGGCCGGTGTGACGTTCAGCGATAGCGTGGATGCGTTTGTCCTGTTCGGTTATGGATTGTACAATCAAACAGGTGATCCAGTTGTTGACGATCAATATTACTTTCCGGTCTTGATAGGAATGAATACTTATGATATCTCTTACAGCATTTCTGGAAATTCCATCACTTACAGTTTTGGCTTTACTGACGATGAAGCCGAGCTTCTCGATACCATTGCTTCACCAGCATCCACGGAATTTAATGACTTGACCGCTTTTTCTTATGCCAGTGATACACCCTATTGGAATTACTTGGAAAATGATACTAGTACCGTGTGGTTTGATGTCTATCCAAATGATGGGGATACTGATGGGAATGGAGATGGCACCTCGGATACCGGTACTGAAGGACTTAATGATACTAACGCTGATAATCCACTGGCATCTTTGACGCCAGGATTTGCGACACCACTCACCGTGGTAGCATTATTATCAATTGTAGCAATACCTTTGATTCGAAAACATCGAAAGAAAGGATGAAGAAGATTAAAAGTCAATTAGGATCTTCCTTTGTAATTTTTTTTTCAGAAAATCATCTCGAAATCAAATGAAACAAGGACAAACAAGGATATTGGATTTTTATTTCTTGTTCCTAGATGTAAAAACAAGCTGATCCTCTTTAGATTCATTTTAGATTCATTGGGCAACTTGGTAAATTATTGCAAATACGTGCCGATCAAAAATGTTGTTTTCTTCATTTTTTTATCATCGTGCTCGATCACTCGTTCTTTGGAGTAATTTCTCATGTTAGCAACAACCGTCATTATTCACAGTAAAAAGAAACTTGGAATGAGATTTAGATTTTGGATGTTAGTGAGTTTTTTGATGTTATTACTTGTTGGAACAAATCTGGTTGGAT
>JAJRXH010000191.1 GCA_024276395.1 archaeon | reverse complement strand
TCTCATCAATATGGATGATGGCACACTTGCTGGAATCAAGCCCATGAACTGTCCTGGGCATATCTTGATCTATAAGACGAAAAGAAGAAGTTATAGGGAACTGCCAATCCGCTTGGCCGATTTCAGTCCCTTACATCGTGCTGAACTAACTGGGACCTTACAAGGCTTATTACGCGTGGTCAAGTTTTCACAAGATGATGCACACATTTTCTGTCGATTAGATCAAGTTAAGGAAGAAATTAGATCACTCTTTAACTTCATTGACTACATCTATAGGGAAGTGTTTGGATTTGAATACCACATTGAGTTTAGCACTCGTCCAGAGAAATATGCTGGAAGTATAGAGGTTTGGAACAAGGCAGAACAAATGATCCAAGAAGTGCTTGAAGAAGAGGGCATAAAGTATCAATTAAATCCAGGTGATGGCGCTTTTTATGGTCCAAAAATAGATTTTCATCTCGTGGATGCCCTGGGACGATCGCATCAGTGCGGCACCATTCAATTGGACTTCGTTCAGCCTGAAAATTTCAACTGCGTGTATTACGATGAGAATCAACAGACACAGAGAACTGTCATCATCCACCGGGCAATTCTTGGGTCCATTGAGCGATTCATGGGAATATTAATCGAGCACTATGCCGGCAAATTTCCAGTCTGGCTAACTCCAGAACAAGTACGAGTGATGAGTATTACTGATGATGTCAATGATTATGCCATCGAGGTACAAAATGAATTACGGAAGCATCGCATTCGAGCTGGAATCGACATTGAAGGACGGAGAATCAACAAGAAAATACTATTCGCTCAAAAAGAAAAAATCCCCTATTTCATCATCGTGGGAAGAAAGGAAAAAGAGAACAAGCGGATCTCCATTCGCACGAGAGATGGTGAAGTAATCAATGACATTCCACTTGACACTTTCATTTCTGCCATCAAGGAAAAAATCAAGACCAGGGATCGATCAATCTCCTTGTCAACCTTATCTTGATGAGCAAAGACCTTTACTCCTCTTTTTCTCTTTACACCGTTCTTAAGAACTTAAGAAAAATCCTACCGAAATCACGACTCATCGGGGTGGGAAGAATGTCAGAAATCACCTTCCATCAAAGATCACGAGAGTACCTGGCAAGGCAATGCTAAAGCAGTGGATAAAACAAAATGTCAGTTAAATGTTTTAAAGCAGCTACTTGAAGACACTTCTTGAAAAAAGACGAAAAAAAGAGAAATGTCCTCACGCCAAATCAAACCAACATTCACCACGTGTCCGCCCGTGAATGATCAAAGTGACGTGATTCCATCTTGAAAGGAGGAAAATTTAGAATTCGAGTGACACGAAAAAGATCAGCGAAAACGCTTGTTCCAAAATGATACGCCGTGCTTAGCCACGAATTAGTTAGATGATCTTCAGTCCTCGATTTTTTCATCAACTCTTGAACCTTGCTTGCATTATAAAAGAAGTGATAGGTTCCAATTGGATTAAGACCGACTTCTTCGTCGGCAAGCACCATATTCTGCTTCAACCATTGATAGGCAGCACTAAAAGCAGAGGTAGCTTGGATGTTGCCAACGGACCGATTGGCAACTACCCAGAAAGCTACTTGAGGGCGAGTATAACGGAAATAATCTTCGATCTGCCTGGTATTATTAGTGCTAAACGGATAGTTATTATGTCCTTGCACGACTTCATATCCTAGATAAAATCGCATTGCACCAGTGACACCAGCATCTGGAAAGACCCAGGTACTATAATTATAATCACCGCCATGTGAAAGAATGAACCGAGCAATGCCTTCAAACTTGCCACCATACAGATCATTAACAGCAACATTTCCAGACACTGTCGACACACCAGAAAATGCAATGATCAAGAAAAGAATGAGTCCTCCCAGAGAAATCTTATCCCTAATTACCACGAAAAGTCTCAAGACAATGAGAAAGCCAACTAATGTCAGTATTGAATCGCCGAAC
>JAJRXH010000190.1 GCA_024276395.1 archaeon | reverse complement strand
AGCTCCTAAGGATGCAGCAAAGACGAAATCGGCATGAGGATGAGACAAAAGAGCGATTTTCCGGTTAACAATGGTGATTTTTTTGCAAGCATCCCGTCAAAATCAAAATTTATATCAAGACGAAGAAGAAAACATCTTAAAGGAGACACGAGAAACGAAAGCCGGTCAATTATTTCATGGATTGATCGTGAGTGTCCTGGGCGATGACGGTCCAAAATGCGTGCTCAACGCATCTGACCTAGATGAAACTGCAGTGCTAAGAATGACAGTTGCTGGAATGACTGCTTTCGGAATGGGCGAGGGGACAGACCATCTTAACAAGCTACATGGACCATTACCCATCCATGAACATCCAAATCTAAGCTATCTAGCCTATTACTTCAGGCTCTCTGGAAAAGATTCCCGTGATCAACGGATTCAACGTTTTGGAAGAGATGCGACCATCTTTTTAATCTTTGACAATCGGCTACGCTCGGAGATTTTCGAGATTTACGAGCACATCGAACGAGCTTTCCAGAAGGCTCTAAGCCTCCATCTCACCACTCAGGATCTGATCGAGAATAACATCCTCCTAGAAATCATTAACAAGATAAAAGAAGAAATCAACAATCGGCAGGCAAGAACAAAAAAGCCAACAAGACCGCAACCAATGAAAACCAAGAAGACAAGAAAGACTAGACCACCAGTAACGACGAAAATCGATGAACAACTTGAGAAAGATATCCAAGAAATCATCGAAATTCAAAATTATCTCAATGAAAAACTATCACAAACTCGTGAAGTTCCTATCGTCAAAAATAGCAAGGTTGAACCGAACATTAGCTTGAGTGATAAGCCAGAAATCGATGTACTAGAGAAACGCTTGTTTGCGTGGCTAGATAAACACGAAAAAGACTTGAATCTTGTCATTATCAGGAAAAACATCGATGCTGATGTCTTAGTCAAGCTCGGAAATTGGTACTTCTGGTATGGTCTCCTCTACGATGATCCCACTGGATTCCAAAAAGCCATTGAGTCCTACCTACGAGCAAGTCAATTCAAGAAAGATCCTGAAATATGGCTCGTCATCGGCTCATCCTACATCCGTCTGGGAAATGAAGACGAAGGCAAATCTTGGATCAAGGAAGGCTTCAAGAAGACCGCAAAACAACAAAAATTAATTCCCATTGATCGAGACAAGCTTTTTGGAAAGAATTCACCGAAAACACATCGATGAAATCTCCAAGCATCCCAATACTGTACTTCTACTTTCTTGATCACTTTTTAATCCCGAAAACTCGTTTGACTAGGGAATTTAGCCTCTTAATTTCTTCTTCTTTAAGATGAGGAATGGAACGGTTCAGAGCATTCCAAATGGTTTCGTCTTGATGAAGTGCTTCTTCAACTCGCCTTAATTTTCTCAAAGCATTCCGAGCCTCACCCTTGCACACGTAACAAAGAATGAAAGGATGAATGATCTTCAACACGATCTTGAACGAACCAACACTGATTTGATCAACGTAATTGGCAAATGCCTCATGACTAAAGGTATTAATGGCGGCCAAAAAGCCCCCTAATAATTGGTCATTCAAGAATCGACCAGGAACGAACTGCCGTGAATACAATACCGGCCCCATTTCTAACAAGATTAGAAACATCACCGGAATGTCCTCACGTGACCCCACATCACCGACTTCCTCAACAATAACAATAGGTTCGAAAAGCCTTTTTACATCCTTCTGGGCAAGTGCCCCTTCTCGAGCCGAAGACGAATCAATTAAACCTTGGGGATACAATCGTTGAATTTCATGCTCTACTTTCTTCAAAACTCGCACGAAACCCCCTTCTATTGCAATGGTCCTGACTTGAGTCAGTAAATCCTTAGCACGTTCGTGATTAAACATTTTTGCAGCAAGTCTGGCCTTTCTTAACCAGATCCGAGCTAGGATGAGCTTGAGCTGAAAATGATTAGCGTGTTCCTCTAAATGGTTTAATTTCTCCTTTAATTCCACTAAAACGCTTCTTTCTCCAGATAATTGATATTCATAAAAAAGTAGATCCGCTTCCACGAGTTTCAGCTTAATTATCAACTTATCCTCCACTATTGCCCCAGAAATGACTTCTTGGATCAATTCCGAAGCATGAAACTTGGAACGCAAGCGTTCACTAGTTAAAAGCAGCAAGGCACGAGTCATCACGTGACGTTTTTGGATCAAAAGATTTTCTGGATGAAGCTGCGAAATTCTTCTTAATCTCTCGTGATAAGGAAGAGTTTCACTCCTTTTTCCCCGTGCTAATAAGAACGTGGTTAACTCACAAAGAACTTTCGACAACTCCATAACTGAATCAAGCTCTTCCACCATTTCCAAGCTTCGTTGGTAATACTTGTAAGCAATGTCAAAATCATCTTCTTCGTCATAAACAGCAGCCATTCCAAGAAAACAGAAGGCTAAACCTTTCTTATCTTGAATTTTTTCATAAAACTGCATGGCCTTTAAATAAAGGGCACTTGCCTCAGAGAGCAGTCCTTTAAGAACGTAAACATGACCGATGTTCAGAATGGTCGCTGCCACCACGCGATATGCTCCCAATTTTTGAGCCATGGCCAAACTTTCATAAAGATGCTGCAAGGCTGCATCATAATTTCCCTTGTAAAAATAACACGTGCCGATGATCCTACTTACTCTAGCCCGGTCCAATTTTCTATCAAATTTCATGTAAGTAGTCAAAGCCTCGTTAAGATTCGTTAACGCAAGATCTAGACATCCCATCCTGAAATAAATGAGGCCGATATTTTCCAACACGGAGGAAACAAGAATCTTTCTTCTAGGGTCATCTAGTAGTCTCAGTGCATTTTTGGCTGCGTTTAGGGCACGATCCAGATCGCCCTTTTTTCTAAGAGAAACAGCAATTTCATTCAAGACTCGTCCTTGTAATGAGAGAGGGCCTAGCTTCTCTGCTAATGTCAATGCTTTACGCTGAAAAACCAATGCTCTCTCCACTTGATGTCTCAACAGGTGAACTCGTCCTATTATCAAGAAACACTCGACTAATTCCCTTTCATTATGCAACTGCTCTAGAATGACTCGTGCTAACTCGCAACACTCACGTGAGATTTCTAGCTCGCCTTTCAATCCTTGAACGATACTTAACTCCATCAACACGCGTGCTTGAAGGAGAGGACAGTAGCTCGCCTGCTCACTCCAGGTACGTGCCTGAAGAAGATGATCAAGAGCAGCATCTAATCTTCCAATACGATGGAAATAAGAGCCCTTGAGAAAATGAAACTCAGCAAGGAGAGGAAGTTGCAATTTCTGCACCTTGATCAATGAAAGAACATTTTCCACTTGATTTAGGGTATCATGGGCAATGCTTAATTGTTCTTTAACTAAAAAGATCCTCGCTTTTAACAACAAAAGCTCGACTTGCAGGTACAAGTGTTGATGAGGGGAATTTTGAATCACGGTTGTCAACATGTTGACTAACTGTTCACTAGTATCCTCATTCCCCATTTCTAATTGAATACGAGCTTCGAGGATGTAACTTCCTAAATTACTAGGATCAATATCTATTTTTGATTCTCGTTGGTTCCTCTCTTTTTTGAGGTAATTTAAAGCCTTTTTATGGCGTCCAGAAAGGTAAAGCTGCCAACAATGCTTCATCATCTGAACTCTTCCTCTCAACATTACTTATCTGCACGTGCTTAAAAACCTTCAGCCGAGGTTGAAAATGAGCGTTTCCACTCCTTGGTACACCTTTTGAATGGTCATTGTAGTAATTGACAGTAAGTAAGTTTATATACTAAGTCACGTTCAGAACTGTTGATGAATGAAAAAAATCGTGAACCTACATCTCGAATGTCCATCATCCATCATTTCTTGCATTCATTGGCGAACATCAAAATTGAAAGGGGATGACTATGAATATTGAAATCATAGGACTACAGATTGACGTGATAAATGGAAATCCACGAAAAAATGTTGAAAGGATGGAAAAAATGTTGGCCGAACGTGAACCCACCAATGATGACGATGTAGACGCGAGATGGATCATCACACCAGAACTCTTCTTGACAAGTTATGAATTCAAGCATTTAAATGAGCAAGCATTGTTAAATCTTAATGATCTTGATGATCCCCTCGGCAAGAAAATCCTTGAAATAGCACGACAATATGATGCCAATATGGTCATTGGCTTTCCAGAGAAAGATGGGAACCAATGGTATAACTCCATCGTTGCTCTCACTCCAGAAGGGAAGATCTTGGGAAAGTATCAAAAAATTCATCTTTTTCGTCCCTTTTCGGAGGATCAATTATTCGTTCCGGGAAGGAGAGATTTCGTGAATGTTTTTACCTTCAAGGGGGTAACATATGGTCTCGAAATCTGTTATGACATTCGTTTTCCAGAACTAAGCCGTATTCTCACCTTGCAAGGTGCCGAAATAATCTTCATTCCAGCACAATTCCCTTATCCTAGAGATTACGTGTGGAAAACCCTACTCCAAGCTCGTGCCATTGAAAATCAACTGTTCGTGGTGGGCATCAACCGAGTCGGTACTTCTGAAAGCGGACGATTTTTTGGTTCATGTAGCATTTTTGACCCTATAGGAAAATTGGCAGCTGGACTAGAAAGAGATGCCGAAAAACTCTTGATTCACACCATTGACCACGAACTGGTAAAGAAAACTAGGCAATCTTTTCAATGCCTTGAAGAAAGAAGAACCGACATCTATAACATTGAACTAAAATGAAAAAATGGATCTCATGATCTAATTACTCGACTTTTTTTCATTAATTTGTCCATCATTCACATCCTTTTTGTTTTCT
>JAJRXH010000189.1 GCA_024276395.1 archaeon | reverse complement strand
GCCGTGTTCGGAATCCGTCCCGACAAAAAACAGCAAGGCAGCCTCCTCGTTTCACGATCCCTCGTCATGTCTCCTCACGTGGACCATCATTGATGAAAAATCGGACGTTATTCTCAAATAACGGAGTTTGAAAAACAGGGCCGTGAGGGCTTCACCAGTAGTTTTATTCACGAATTGGATGTCCCAATCTTTAGCTAGCCAAGGAATTGGTTGTAGCGTGTAAGGGTCCCTTTTCCAAAGAGTATCATAGATGTATCCTAATACCTCCAAGTCCGTGGTGTCAGCCGTATTTAACGGGTTCTGGCTGCTCATGGAATATTCTAGATCAATTCGTAACTGACCACCTGAAATGGGAGTTCCGTTCAGATCAGTGAGATGTACTTTCAAGGGACTCCATTCACTTGCTACTTTACCACCTAAAGGTTTTACCCATCCCTTAAATTTATCAACTCGATAGACAGAAATAAGTAAGTTATTGTACATGACAACTAAAGGTTGCTCGTACCAGAGAATTTCTTGCGCATCAATGGAGGCATTAAGTGCTTCACTAAAGAAAGGTGATGTGGCAATCACATCGAGAAGCTTATCATGGGTGGCATTGCTCCATCTCCAAATACCAGCATTAGTTGAATGATTAGTTCGTAATGCTTCCAAGAAGCCAGTTCCACTTCGATTGGTGAATCCAAAGAAGGCCGCTTCGAAATCTCCATTATCAAGTCTGGTAATGAGGTTGGCAAAGGAAACATGTTGAGCTGTTGCTTTAATTCCAACACTGTGATAAGCAAGCGTGGATTGAGCGAGCACGGTTGAGGCGATCGTGCTCCCACTTGTTCCCAGGATGGTGACCTTAACTTCGTCCCAAGATGTTAAGTCAGAAAAAATCGTGTTATTGAGCACGTCAAAGGATGAAGGATTTAATCCAGTCTCACTTGCGACAATAAGGTCAGGGTTTTTTGAATCTGGTGTAAATTTGCTGGTGTTTACAGTTTCTTTCCACGAGATGCCAGCTCTGGCGGCATTAAACCACTCTCTCCAACCATCTTGATCAATGTCATAAAAGCCATCCAAGAGCAAATTGTGATTTCCCCTCAAAGAATCTGGCAAATAATAAGAACCAACAGGTTGTCTTGAAGAATTTTCGTGTTCGATTGACCAGGTGCCAACAGAAGGTGTTAAAGTCGCGTCTATTGGTCTCGAATAATTATTATAGGCAATTTCGGAGATGGCGTACTTGCCAATGGCAAATGCCAATGCTCTTCGCAAACCTCGCTGGTTTGCTGGCCAAGTGGCAGTGTTGAATGAAACGTGTCCGAATCCAGCCCTTCTCGTCGTGCTGATCGTGATGTTACAGTCATTAAGAATGGTGTCATTGATCCAGTTAGGATTGATAAATTGACTAATGACATCTATATCACCCTTGATTAGTGAGTCTAATTGAGCTTGAACCCCTGGAAGGATTTTAAATAGCAATCATTGACTTGTGCTGTGTTATTTTCCCAGTGTATCCTAAATCAATAGTTTCTTGATGAAGCGATGTGTCTCCGATTTGTGGTCGCCATGACAACAGACCAAATGTCAACAAAAATGAAAAAATAATGAGATAAGTCGACTTTTTTCTTAACAATTATCTACACTCCAACTGTAGCTTTCTTAGTTAGAAAGAATGACTAACTAAGGGCTAATCTGAATGACTCTTGTTCATCCTTAAAAAAATTAGTTTCTTGAAACGGTTTTCTGGGTCATGAGGCGTGTTATGAAGAAAAAAATGGAATGACGTGTCTTGTTAACTATAAGACGCAACTAGATGGATTTTTGCGAGAATATTGATTCGTCATGATAACAAAGAGGATTTTTTGTCGTTGATTGACATGGCTATTTCATTATCTACCAAGACTTGGTTATTTATCGTGATGAACCGATGATCATTGCAAATGAGGAAGAGATCGAATGTTAAAATTGCTGAAATTTTTGTAATTTCAAGAGAGAGGGGAGCTTCTTTTCGAAAAAAGGAGAAAAGTATATTATTAGACTTTCCGAGAAGTTGACTTGAAGGGGACGTGCTTTTCTAATCAATGAATTTCCTAATCAGTGACGTGAGAACAACCATATTCGATGAGATTTGAGCATCTTGTTAAAAAATCGGAAGAATCGCGTCAAGAAACGAGTGTCTGAACGTTCTCTCCAGCGAATCGTGCAGCGATGCCATCCGACCAAAAGAAGAATTTAATCGAATCGTTTC
>JAJRXH010000014.1 GCA_024276395.1 archaeon | reverse complement strand
GGATGTGCATTTCGACTCTGGCGAAGGGTAAAAGGATCGTAATCTCCCGGCATTCCTACCCATGCGCTGAAAAACAGCTGAAAGAATGGAAAATCAAATACTTCCAGATTGCTTGGAAGGGCAACTCCGAAAGGCCATATAGTCCATATTGTAGTTGAAATGGAGGTGATGATCATGCCCAAAAAAAGGTGTTGGAATGGATTTTGGTTTAAAGAGACTAGTGACTGCTTATGAGCCGGAAGGGGGGGAACTGTGTTCTCCTCTTTGAGAAATCAGAGTATAAAATGTTCTTCATCCAAATGAGGCGGCTGAATAATCGCATTGCAAAATTGCAACGATTAAGAAAAGACAAAACTCTAAAGAAGTTGAGGTATGGAAGAAGGAACCAAGTAAGGGATTTCCGTAGAAAGCTTGTAGTTGAGATTGCCAAGCACTTTGGAAACTCCTTGATTTTTATCGGTCGGCAAAAGAACATCAGAACTGATAAACACTACAAAGGATCTGGAAATAAGAAGCTTAGCAAGCGAGTAAATCACTAGACTTTCCAAGAGTTTGCTGAGATTTTGAAAACGGTGTTAATGGAACGGGGGAAATCTGGCTTATATGATCAACGAATGGAATTCCACCAAACGATGTTCTAAATGCGGTTCGAAGAAAACGGAGGTTAACAATAGGAGCTTCAAGTGTTGAATTGTGGTTATGAGGATGATAGAGATATTGATGCAGCTGGGAATGTTCTTGGGTTTGGTTTAGCTGAAGTGCTCCGTAAAGGAGTGGGGACCTCCGTAAACCGACCCGAACTGTCGATGATAGCCCAATAGGGCTTGAAGATAGGAGCCTCTTGCGCAAGCGAGGGATAGTTCACGGGTGGATGTTCAGAGAATAATAAAGAAATGAAAAAGTTATTTTTTCGTGTTAATCCTTCGACTGGCACTCTGAACGTAATTGGCACGAATGATGCGTTCAATGATTTCCCTAGCAGCATCAAGATAATATTGGTCTTGATTTTTCAAGAATTGCTTGCGATATTCACGGTAAAACGCATTGTTATCTTGCCAACCTAATTGCTTGCGTAATTCACCATACAACTTGTACGCGGATGCTGGTCGCTCAAACCATGTTTCGATGGGATAGCCATCAGTTCCACAAATCCAGACGAATGGCTGCTTTTCACCGCCATTCACCTTGGGTTGCAAGTGAATGTACTGCTCCTTGATGAGAACTTTGAGTGAAATTCGTGGGCTCATTTCACTGATGACTTGAATCGTTGGAAGGAAAGACTGCGAATCCCAGCACCAATCAGCAGCAATGGCAAGCAAGTAAGTGTCATGATTTAGGATAGTAAGTTTTGATTTCAGTTCTTCGTTTTCAGCTAATTTTTTAGCTCGTTTATGATACTTCAAGAATCTCGTCTTATTCGTTTCATTTTCGATTTTTTCCACGAATTGATCGAATGTTAAGGCTTCCTCATATAGCTTAAAGAATTTATCGCCTTGCTTTTCCATCATGTTTGTCACCACATGGTGAGCTTGTTCGTTGTTATTAATAATATGCGGCACGGCGGCAACCTTGATTGTAAGTTACTCGACTTTTTCTATGTTACGGTTTAATGCCGAATCATGAGAAAAATTTCCATCTTTAACGGCATTCCTCTAGTTAATGAAGAGAATGTTGACAGTGGATTGTTCGTGATGTTCGTGATCTTTCTGACTTGAGAAAAAACATCATTCGGTGAATGATGGTTTTAATTTTTAGTTACATTGAGGTCTCTTTTCATTTTTGTAATATCAATATGGTTTATTGGAAGCTTGAAAGGCTTACTTTTCAAGGTCTTTTGGTTTGAATGACTTAATGATTTTGATACCATTTCTTTGTAGCTTTGAAGATAATCAAACTTTATTGACACTGCTAATTAAAGAACAAGTGAAACAATGGAATGTTTGTCTGATAGTAATGAATGTGGGGCGTATCCATATCTTGGTGGAAGTAGATGTAAGGAGACTGGATCTAATGGTAGAGTATAATTCTTCCACTATGAAGAAAAACTCTATGTTAGAGAAAACATTGAAAAAAGAAACATTGGACGTTTTCATTAAACCACGAGTTGCTGCAAGTTTAGCTGAGATCCAACCCACTTGCATGATTTGTGGACGTTCTCTTACAGATCCGAAAAGCATTGAGAAAGGTGTGGGACGTGATTGTGAAAAGCTATTTACTCAAGTTCGATTCTTGATAAGCAATGATACTCCTTTTATGGAGTCTCTAAAACTTTTAAAAGTTAAAGACTTAACTATTGAAAAAAATCTATTATTGACGCTTAACGAAAGAATTGAAAAAGAACTAGACCATGATGTATTCATTTTATTTACAAGGAAAACAACTTCTAATAAGCAAAAATATCTGATACAGTTTAATACAAAAGAGATAAACTTCTTAGAATTAATTGGGTTTCATCCAAAAGACGTAGTTACCATAAAAAGGAAGTCGATTGATGAATCATCCAATTCTTTTGATGTAACTAGAGAATACCAAAGACGGTTCACCGGCAAGCATGAACGTTCAGATCGTCCAGGTTGCTATATTATGGGACTACGGCTAGGTTACAAAATGGCAAGCGACTTGAAATTTGAAGATCGTGTTGTTTTTAATATTTACGTCAGAGAAGGTAGAATGTGTCTTGTTCCTCTGTATGAGGGACAGGAATTGCCCTATTACTTGGAAGTGTGTCATGGTCTGACAACAGAACAAGAGAATGATCAGTTAGAGAATCTTGGTATGTTTGGAGATGTCATTACAGATGGTGCAGTAGGCGATGATATTAGACAAATGATAAAGTTATTCGAGAGAATTTTGCTTTCATTAGGTTTGAAAACACTTAAAACACTTGATAATGATGAAGGAATGCTACACAAAGTTATGGATTCTCGGAAAAAAGGTTCGGCGTGGGAGCTGCTTGTACAAGAGCACTTTGATTCAATTAAAAAATGCGTGCCAGAACTGTCTCAGTTTAAAGAGACACCATATTTGGTTTGGAGGTTACTAACCTTAAAATTGCTGAAAATGATGGAGAAAGAAAGAAAAAGTACGTTTTTGATGCATATTGTCCTGAATCCTCAATCATCATAGAAGCGAAATTCAGTGTAGCAGCCTTCAAGAGAAAAGAAATAGAATATTTATATAATAATCCAGGTACAGTACTTATTTACTTGCTATTTGAACCTCCTACTACAAAGAATTCTAATAATCAACTTGATAACTTTTTTATCGGTTTAGTAAAAAAGATGGTTGAGGATTTTAATCGGAATATGAAGGTGAATTTTTTGCTTGAGTATGATGAAAATAAACGAGAATTTAAAAGAATCAAGTTTTATGGTCGAAATGAAATAGGACTTGGGGGCATCACGGTAACAGAATTATTACATTACCAAAGGAAGATTGCATTGAATTATGCTAAAATTTTAGTGTATTTAGAGAAATATCAGGGAGATGGATATATTGCACGACGGGATGTGATTGAAGGGACAAAAATTCCATCTACAACGGCAGCACGAGTTCTTGAATATTTAGAACAAATCAAGTTAGTTAAAAAAACCCGAACATCATCCACAAAAGGTGACAATCCTTCTAAAAGAGCAATTGCCTTTCGTTTGGTGGATCATTATAAAAAACATCCTTTGCTCAAAAAGGCAATGGAATTGATAGTAAAGACTCTTAAATCGCAAGAAATTCAGTTTCATCCACCAAAAAGAGTTGTTGATTCTGATAATGAATTTGTAAAAACTCTTTATCGAAGAAGTGACAAGCATTTTAGTGCTACCATCACGTTTAATACTAGAGAAATTAAGCTTCTTGAAAAATTCGGCTTCACGCTCGAATCGGAAATAGTAATGGTAGTTATTGATGAACAAGGAGGTAAATGTGAATCTTCATTTGAAATCAAGATGGGCAAAATAATTAACTACAAGGGATCGAAGATGGGACTTAGAATGAAATTGTCATTACCGTTCTCACTAGTCAGAAAATATGGACTTATGAGAAGAGAGAAGTTAAAATTTGAGTTAGAACCTTCAAAAATAACAATAATTCCTGAATCTGGTGAGAATGGTGGAAAGAGAAGGTTTTTC
>JAJRXH010000188.1 GCA_024276395.1 archaeon | reverse complement strand
TGGATGCTGCGGCGTTGCTGTTCGGGAGGGAACCCTTCCAAGAAGCGCATCAGCGTACGGTACGCCTGCTCCAGAGCCGGGCGCGCCTCCTCGCTTCGCCCCAGGGCCGTGAGCACCTGATAGTGCCAGAATGGGATCAGGTACGAGCTCGATGGCATAGGAGATACCCAAGAAAAAGCCCAGGATGTGACTAGTTGTCCGTGTTGTTAGCCATTTTTTTGATGGTGACTGAATGGGCGATGCTGCTTTCATCAGTTTCTCTAATTCACGTTGTTTTAGGGTTAATTCAGAGAAATATTCTTTCATTTTGTCTTGAGGAGGAATGATGCGAATGATTTGCACTCCTACTTGCTTGGCTACCTCTTCATGAAAGCGAATGGCATCCGAGGGTGTTTTTGGAGGGACGTATTTAGCTGCTGAAAGAAGAAGCACCATGGGTTGCCTTCCATCGCTAAACTCTAGTCTAATAATTCCAATTTTGCCATCCTCAATGAACAAGTATCGCCGGGTAATTTCTAGGGATGAAAACATGATCATTGTCACCAAGATTGAACACGGGTTCCCAGCACGAAATGCCGTCTTCCCATTACTTGATATCTCGAATTCCTTCAGTGAGTATTTGGTAGGTGGCATCACCTTCTGGTAAGTTCGGTGAGTCAAGAACAGCTGCCACGCGTTGATTCCCTTTTCCCTTTCGCAACAAGATCCGGTGAGTTGAGGTATGAGCCACCACGTTACCTCCAATTGGCGTGTTGGGATCGCCAAATAGCTGGTCAGGCTTCGCTTGAACTTGATTAGTAATGACGCAGGCCATGTTTTTCACTTCAATCACGCGGAGAATGGCATGCAAGTATTTTCCAATCATCTGCTGCCTAAAGGCTAGCGTACCTCTACCGACAAATTCTGCTCTAAAGTGGGCCATCAAGGAATCGATGATGATGAGTCCTATCTTTCGGTCCTTGGCGGCGTTGAGGGCTTCCTCCGTGAGCTCTAATTGATGATCTGAGTTGTAGGCTCTTCCTACCAGAATGTTGTCAAGGCATTCATCTGGATCTAGGCCAAGAGGAACGGCCATTTCTTCGATTCGTGATGGACGAAACGTGCCTTCCGTGTCGATCCAAGCAACCCCTTTCCCTAATCCTCCTTTTTCTGGTGGTAATTGTACGGTAACGGCAAGTTGATGCATGAGCTGGGTCTTTCCACTGCGGAAGGCTCCTGCAAATTCCGTGATGCATCCTGTTTCCACGCCACCTCCTAAAAGATGATCCAATGATTTGGCCATGGTGGTGATATGTTGACGCTTGCTGAATTCAGCCTTGAGTTCCTTCCCAGTTTTCAATCCCATCTTGAATTGCTTGCGAGCTTGACTGATGAGTCGTTCTGCAACTTTTTCTCCGATGCCGGGTATTTCCGATAGTTCTAAAATGGTTGCCGTGGCTAGTGCTTCCAGTGAGCCATATCCAGATTCTTGTAGTTTTTTCAAGGTTGTTGGCCCGATTCCAGTCATGCTAGAAAGATCTGGAGTATCATCCTCAATTGAGGGTTCTGCCGCTATTTTTGATTCTTTACTTGCCATGTAAAACCACATCCTCTATGTTCACGTTACCTTGCTCTCAAATCCATTCATGAGTGGTCCAGTCTTCTGATCCTTGAAGCTTTAAATACTTGTGATGAAAAATTTTCTTTTGAGGAATCTTGTAATCATTTCTCAAGAATTGTAGATTTTCATTGTAGCTTGTAGTTCTTTGCGAACTTATTTTTTAAGTGTCTTGAAATGGAGGAGTATGTAGCGAGGATTTTTAAATTAGACTGTTCTGGTAAGGATTTACGCTCTTTTTTCATGAAATTATTGGCACGTGTTTTGGACTTGGTAGGTGGATGATGTTTGTTTGGTATTGCTGTAGGGTCGTGATTTCCCTTGTTGGCTTGAAGATAAGCGTGGTAAGATTCGGTGAGAGAGCATGCAGCGTCATGAAAAAATCATCAGTGAATAAGGATGGAATCACGTGGTCAAGAACGAGTACCATGAATTCTGGAGGTGCTCCTTTGGTTCTTAAGATTTACCAGGCCTTGAACTTGTTCATTTCATTCATTACGAACATGAATTTCCAATTATGCGACATTGCGTCCGAAAGAGTGAGAATGGTTCGAGGAAAAAGGGGCTGTTCGAGGATGAACAAGGTTTTCTTTTCTTCTAATCGAAGCTGCGAATGTTGAATGAGAGCTTTCCAAAATACTTCCTGATTTTCTTCTTCAGATGGTGATATTACTTGCCAAATCTCAAGATTCATGGATTGACACCTCAATTTGGTGAATTTGACATCTTCTTCTTGAAAGTGGTAGTTTCACTGAAGAAAAACGATGATTTGTTTTCGACTCTCTGAGAACATCCAGACTTATATACTAGTGTTATCGAAAGAAAATCCACTTCTATATAAATGATAGATTTTCGTGCTCGTTAGGAACGTATCTTTCACTTGAATTTGATTTTCGTCCAAAAAAGAGTACAAGTTCTTGAGAAACCAATGATTAGGGAGCATTTAGCTCGGTGATGAGGAATGGGACGACGGTTGAAAATCACGCGATCTT
>JAJRXH010000187.1 GCA_024276395.1 archaeon | reverse complement strand
GGGATATTTCATTGGTCAAGCTAATTTTCTAGAAGGATACGTGCTTTCTCAAGATTCAGAATACTTATGGGTGCGTTTGAGACAGGAAAAAACACTTCAAGTTCGTAAATTGAAGTCATTTCCACCGCTGAACGAGGGTGATCTCATCGTCATCTTTTGTCGTCCAGAGAATACCATCCTATCGAAAGGCTCATCCAAGTATTCTCTGAAAGGAAAGATCTTGCGACGTGTCTTTTTGGGAAGTTACTATCGCTATGAGATATGGACGTATAGTGATGATCAGATCATTGTTGATGCACCGCTTTCACAACCTCTTTTAAGTGAAGGTGAATCTGTTTACGTGAAGTTCAAGCCAAAAGCTGTGCTGTTATTTAGACAGCCACATCATGGATTGATGGAGGAATTAAGTCTTGAGTGAATCAAGTGAGTCCTTTTCGTTAGTCACGTGGTTTAGGGAACGAAGGACATCTAAGATCGTGGAAAAATTTAATGAACACGTGTCAAAGGTCATTGATACTTGTAATGAGTTTCACTTAGCAATGATTGCTTTGACGAGAGAGGAGTCCTTCGTGGAGAGTAATGAACCTGGGTATGCTATCGACGATGTTGGAGAAAAAGACGATGAAAGTCTTCAGATGGACAAGTTCGATGAAGCTGAGGCTGCCTTCAAGCGGGTACTCATTCAAGAACGAGCTGCCGATCTCATCAAGCAACAATTATTCAAGGACATTAGTAGGATCAAGTTAGATAGTAAAGTTCGGGAAGATTTGTTCAAGCTGATTTATCAAATTGATCCCATCGCTAATTGGATTAAAGTTGCGGCAAAAAATGCCTTAATCCTATTAGATCTTCACTTGGAGATACCAGAAGATATTTGGGCACGTTTTCGGACCATATCGGAGATGGTTCTTTCAAGTGCGCGGTTGCTTCGTAAAATGATCCAAGTACTTGGCATTGATGACAAGACACTTCTTGATATTCGAGTGGAAATCGAAACACTTGAGCAGAGCGTGGATGATATCTATTTCATTGTAAAAAAATCGATTCTCTCTGAAAATTTAGCTCCACAGGCCATGATCACTGCCATGGATCTGTTATCAGGACTAGAAAATGCCTCTGACCACGCTGCCGGATCTGCCGATATTCTTTACATTCTCGTGATGGCTTCACGTTAGAGATCATCTCATTCATGTAACTCTCGTGAAAATGAAGTGAACGTTCAAGTTTTCGATTTTCTTTCTTCGTTTGGGAAAATCTTTATCTAGTCGTGCTGCTTTTTTCTAGTTTTTTTGCTAATAAATTATCTCGTGAAATTGGAGACTTCTTTTTTTGATGTGGGTCTCTTATTTTTTTAACTACAAGAAGGAATGAATGTCTTGAACGAAGGAAGTTAGTCAGCAAGGATCTTTCATGAGAAATGATGACTTTCTTTATACGAAAGCATGCGTGGTGAAAACGTGTCATTGGCTGAAGAAAAAAACATTTCTTTCATCCAAAAACGTCAGTATCAGCGATACGTGCTAAGCGTGATTAAGCAGTTACATGATTCCCCGCAACGACCTTCAGTGCTTGTAGAGCTGGATTGTGGTATGGGAAAACGTATTTTAAGTTATCTAATTGTTAAGGAAAGTTTTCCCGATGAAAAGATTCTCCTTTTGCTCCATTCAACGTCATCTTTGTGGGAAACTAGGGATTATTTCGTGAACAAGTATCAATTGAAGGATGTTGGCGTGCTGGGATCACGAACTCCGTCTCGCCTGCGTGAAAAAATCTTAAGAGACTTCCGCATCATCCTAGCAACCCCTCAAACTTTCGCTAACGTGATCAAAAAACACCCCGCTGATGATTTCCACATTAAAATCATCTTGATTAATGAGATAGACAAGATCGTGAGGAGAACGGCGACACGTCGCACGCTCATTCATCCATATCCCCAGATTCTCAAGCAGTTACGTTCCGCTTGGATAGTGGGATTTAGTGCAACACTGCGCGATTCTCATTTCTTCGTGACCGACAGGGTGGTGCTGCGCCGCGAAATTCAGACCTTAGCTGATACTTTACCGAGAATGCGAGTCCTTACCATGGAGGAAATAATGAGAAGTGATCCGAATTTT
>JAJRXH010000186.1 GCA_024276395.1 archaeon | reverse complement strand
TCTTCGAAGTTATATACGATAAACTTGCACTTAAAAAAATCGTGATTACAGAAGATTCAGAAGACTATCACAGCACGGACACGACAAAAAATGAAGCGTTTTCCTTTGTTTCACAAACATTATTCGGCATCTTGCTTCAGAATTTTTCTTTTAATGATCAATCAAATAAAATTCAGCTTTGTCTCAACCGAGATGATTTAATAAATTCGATTAACCAGAAAGAGAGCATCTTCAATTCACCTCATGATTCCCGAATCCAAATGACGAATGAGAACGAAGATGAACTGGAATCTATGATAGAAAGGCCTCCAGATACATGGGTAATTTTCCACGAATTTCGAGATCAATTAAACGAAATCAAAAATCTGATGGACGGGGGTATTTACGGATTCATAGACTGGGCAAAAACCGACAAAGAAGAAGATCTTAGCATCAACTATGATCCCAATGATTTCGAAGAAATCTATGCGGCTCACGCTTTCATCTATAAGTTCAGAGATACTATCATGAAGATCAAATCACTCTCGATAAAATTGAAACAATTCGCTAATGGATCTGAGCTGATTGACTCCATCGGATTAAAAGAGTTTTTCGTGATTGACTTCATTAAATCGAGTAAGGTAGAGAAATTCACGACACTCCTTAAACAATTATCTGATGTTTTCTCAAAATGTGAAAACCTATTCTTTGCAGAGATTAACAAATTTCCAGACTCAGAAGAACCTACCAACCAAGAAAATGAACGTGAATTTTTCTTTGAAAATCTATCCAATGTCATTATTCTTAAAGAATTCCTTTACAAAGAAACTAACAATAAATATCAGAATGTGGTGTTGAATGGTAATGTTTATGGTGAATTAAATGCCTTTATTGATTTTTTTCACCAACATCACAAGTCTTTAACGATAAGTGAAACTCAAAATCTTGAAATTGAAAATGATATCTTAAACAAATTAATTGAAATTACCATAAATAAGATGGATTTAGGTATAACTCAACTGCCAGTGGATTTCCTTAAATCTTTCTTGGCAAAAGTTTTCACTTCTATTTATCAAATCTTCTATTACTGGTTATTTTGGTTTTCCATTTCTTATCTTACCAACACCGAACAAAAAAACTTGATTCATGCCGTTCTTCTAAATACTATTGATCAATTATTAGGCCTTTTGACAATTCTTCTTCAAATACACGAAATACCATATCTTTTCCTTCATGGGTTCTTTCTTTCTTTAATGAAGGAAAAAAATCAGAATTTCAGTGAAAAAATTGAAAAAGATAAAACATTGATCACAAAAATGAGAAAAAAATACGATGATACTGCCAAATTCACTTTGAACGGATTATATCTCAGAATCAGTGAAATAAAGCAACTCATTGATATCAATCACTCACAAAACTCGATGTTGTCTGAATTTCTTACCATGCTCATTACAAGTCTTCCAAATCATCTTAAAGAAAAGTATCAGAATCAATTCAATTGGATTTTCCGGACATTTTCTGACCTCATCAATCTGAGAAATGTAAATAGTACAAGAAGAAACAGACTCATCTATACCCACGGATTACTATACCAGTTCAATTTTTTCGACAGTACTAATGAAGGATCTCCTACAAATACCTTACAGGCTTTTACTGTAATTATTGAGTTATATAGAATGATGAGTGAAATCTTTTTTTCTTACGAGGATGTATCTCTTGCTCCTGATCATTTTACAATACTTGAGATTGTTTCAGCTAATCTCACCCTTATTAAATGCATCATCTCTAGTTTAAAACGTTCATTTCACGTGACAAAATCTTCGAATTCATCAAAAAATAATGATATGATATCAAAAAAACAAAAACATGCCAATTCATCTGTTAACGACGACACTCGTGAACAAGTTAGGAAAACACTTTCTATTCTCAATTCACTGGAGCAACAAATTGAGGATGCTCGCTCTCTCATTGAAGTAATCCGTCATCCAACGTCTAAAAAACTTATCATCCCGAATTTCATTGCCATCGAAGGTGTCGAGCTTAGTTGGTGGAACCTCTACCTGGTCATGACTAAAATCATCAAAACAATCGTTGATTTTCTTTCATGACTTACAACGAATGGAATTATTCTAACTCTCGCAAAATAACATGAGTTTTTCAATCCGCTTTTTGCGGAGCCTTGTTCTGAAACAAGGTCTAATTTCTATTCATATTTGATTCGTTGGTAAAGACAACGAGAAGACAGTTGTTTCGAGGAAGGTTAACCAGAGACTAGTCAGAATATGGATGAAGATCTTCGTAAGGTCTTTAAAGTGAGAAATGATATCGAATGCGTGAGTAGATTAGATGGGATGAGAGGAAAAGGAGTTTATTTAAGGAGTGAAGAATTGGGGTTTGTAGTAAGATGGTCAATTTCATTGCTTTGGATGTAATTCTTACTTTTCCAAGGGGAGCTACGCTCCAGCCGTGGTTAGGCAATAAGTTTCGTGGCGGTTTTGGTCATCAACTGCGTCCATTTTCGTGTTCTTTTCCAATAGAAAGAAATAACAATGAAAAAGAGATAATTAATAAACGGGTTGATGGTATCGACCATGATCCTGATTCACGGGAGACGAAAGGAAAGGAAGGTCAATTTACTTGTCCAGAATGCCAAGATCAATTCGATGAAT
>JAJRXH010000185.1 GCA_024276395.1 archaeon | reverse complement strand
AGATGTTGCAACAAAATCTTGAATTATTAACATATCCATCATAAATTAGGTGTCAAAAGAGAAAGCTGTCGGCACATGCCCACGCTTTCAGATGAAATGACGATAGCACGAATCGATCTCCTCCTCACATCAAAGAACAGGTGAAAACTCATGAAACAAGATGATAAAAACAAACTTGTCGTCCTCATAACTGGTGCCTCAAAAGGAATTGGAAAAGCCATTGCTGATCTACTTAAAGAAGAAAGACACGTCGTGTATGGTACCAGCAGAAATGGAAAAAATCTCTCCAGTCTCTCGTCTAATGGAGAAGATCCACCCCTTGTCAAGTTAGACGTTAACGACGATAAATTAGTAACCAATTGCGTGAAAACCATCATTAATCGTGAGTCACGAATTGATGTTCTCATCAACAATGCAGGTTTCGGTTTAAGTGGTGCCATCATCGACACAACAATCGAAGAAGCAAAATTACAATTCGAAACAAATTTTTTTGGAGCCCATCGAATGATTAGAGCAGTAGTTCCTCATATGATTCAACAAAACAATGGTTATATCATTAACATTGGTTCATTTGGTGGGAGAGTAGCACTTCTCTATCAAGGATTCTATAGTGCAGCAAAAGCGGCTTTAGGAATGCTCTCCGATGGACTAAGAATGCAACTCAAAGACACCAACATTAAAGTCTCTTTAATTGAACCTGGAAACATAAACACTCATTTTCATGAAAATAGACTATATGTTGAACAGTTTGAGAATCATCCTCGTGCAAAAGCCGCTTTAGAAGCGATGGCAGAAGAAGAAGCTAATGCACCTGATCCAATAATCGTAGCAAAGGTCGTCAAAAAAATTTTAAAGAGTAAAAACCCAAAACCTCGATACCTTGTCGGAAAAGATGCAAAAATGTATGAGATGGCAAGACGATTTATTAGCGATCGCAGAAGAGAGAGCATCACCTTTCGGTATTTCAAAATCCCGAAAGAAAAGAAAAAAGCTCCGAAATTTGACCCTAGAAAAGAAAAAATCGTGATCCTAATTACTGGAGCATCTAGTGGAATTGGAAGGACCACAGCAGAATACTTGAGCAAGAAAGGATACACCGTTTATGGTACTAGTAGAAACGGCATTCCAGTTGACGAAATAGAGATAAAAAATCCGTCAAAAGCAGAATTCCAACTGGTACAATTAGATGTTAACGACGATAAATCCGTGAAAAGATGCGTGAACGGCATTCTAGAAAAAGAAGGACAAATTGACGTGTTGATTAACAATGCTGGATTCCCATTACTAGGAGTTATCTGGAAGACGAGCATCGAACAAGCCAAGCTACAGTTTGAAACCAACTTTTTTGGAGCCCATCGAATGATTCTATCAGTCATTCCTCACATGGTTGAAAGAAAAAAAGGTTGCATCATTAACGTTAGTTCCATTGCTGGTCGAATTTGTATGTCACTCATTCCTTTCTATAGTGCCTCCAAAGCAGCATTATCCATCTATACAGATGCCCTAAGAATGGAAATTCACGAACACGGCATCAAGGCAGCAACAATCGAGCCTGGATTCGTGAGAACTGATTTTGATAAAAAAACCGTTTTTGCTAGCAAGCCGCCGAGCCGACGAAACAAAAAAGCAATGAGTAATAAAAAGAAATCTGCAAAAACCAAACAAAAAGGAATATCACCCCTCAAGGTGTCAAAAGCCATCGAAAAAATCATTACAAGTCCGAATCCTAAACCACGGTATACTGTAGGAAAAGATGCCTGGGCTATAAGAAAAATGCAAGCAATCACCACATGGAACTTTCAAGAGCGAATCATTTATCGAATGTTCAAAAAGCCATTGAGACGTGTGATATCCGCAGCAATGGAGGAAGACAATGCTTCTTGACCTCGTAAAAAAGCAAATATATGTTACCAATCCGTCATCATTTAAAACAAACGACACCAACTATGATGAAGGTGGCGGTGGCGGTGGTGGGGGAGTAGCCCACTTGGCTTTTTCCTTCCATTTTTCTGTCTTTTTTTTCTCCATGGAAACATCATTATCTTCAGTTGTCGCTGAAGAGGATTCTAATCCTGATGACAATGTGGCAGTTTCTCCGTCTCCATCAACCTTTCGTTTTTTGAGGACATTTTTAAGTTCATTCATCAATTCTGCGTGGGCTTTCATCTTTCCAGCAGCGACTTTACCACTAGATGCAGATGCACCAACTTTTCGACGTCTTGGTGGCACGTATGCAGCCGGCGAAAAAGTCCGATGTTGCATCTGAAATTGATGCTGTTGACTCGGCGAAAGGATGGGACCCTTCATCTCTGTATCTATCAACATCCGAATGTATGTCGATCGTTTCACCTTGATCTTATTAGCAACATCGTCCAAGTATTCTACTTGATCTGGTGTCAAGTAAATGGTAACACGCTGCAGTTTTTTCTTTGACTTGGATGATGACTTCTTTTTTTTCTCTCGTTTTGGTGGTGTCAAGTCAGCACCTACTCGGAACGTTTTTCTACATGAGACACTTGTCATTCATGATTAAAAAAACACACGGTCTTATGAATCATTTAATATCTTGCATCACTTCATTCATCTGAAATAACTGTAAGATTACATGATATCAGTTAATTGAAAGATTATAAATTATATCCTTAAATCACGAGGTGAAATTGAGACATCCTTTTAAGTCAGCGTGGACACTTTTTACTTGATTGCAAGATCTTCTCCAGAATGGTGAGCTGCCCGTGATAATAACGCCTTTGATCACGATGACTCTAGGAATGGTCGCAAAAGAACTTGCAGCGGCATGTGCTAAAAAAATAGCCAAGAGTGCCATTCAACATCCAGCCATCCAGAATCATATCTTCAAAAAAATCGAAAGCCGATTAGGAATTACCTTCCTCGAAGAACCAGCTACCGAGCAAAACCTCGAATTACTTAGACAGGTCATTAAGGAAGAACTGAGCCCGTACATGGATTTAGAAGAGTTAATGGAAAGTTTTCAAGGAACATTAGAGGTTCTCGTTCGGCAACAACAAGAAATCTTGGAAGGCTTGAATGAAGTCAAATCACTTCTAGAAAAGATTAGTTATCCTACATCCCACCACATAATACTTGAAAATCTGTCATTGAAGGAAAAATACCCCACGGAAATACTAGAGAGAATCATTACTGGATATCTAATAGGAAGAAATGAAGCTATCACGGAATTCAATGAGCTTGTTGATTCCGGAATGATTCCTCTCAAAATCAAGAGACAACTCGATGAGTTCAAGTTCTTACAACAACTAAGAGAAGAAGAGCGGTCACAAATCAAGGAATTCATTCAGAAAATTCGAGAATTTCCAAATGCATCACACGATCTCCGAATTTACATAGAAATCCGGCAATTATTAGAGATTACAATCAATAAAGAAGAAAAAATGATACTCATTGGGTGGATTCTAGATCAAATTGCACGAAGTCAATCCAAAAAAGATGTCATTGCTCTCATTACTTTCAGTCAATTATTAATTCGCATCGGTGCTGATGAATACATTCCACATGACGTTTCCCAAGAAATCGTGACGAAATTCCGCCAAATGCTAGCTTCACCAAAGAGAGATACCACGTTCACACCGACAGAACAACTCGAAATGCTCCATTTCCTCCATATATTTGACCGACTCCACGGAAAAGAAATCAATCTCCTCGAAAATATCATTTATAGACAGCTTCAAGAAGCATATGGAAACAAAAAAGACACGAAGCATCCCCAAAAAACGAAAGTCAGTAATCCAATTGCAAGAATGATTAGAAAACTTAAAATCTGGAGAGTAAATCCAAAAAGATCTGCACGAATTTTACAAAGTGAATTAAAGAACCTAAAAAGAAGAAAATTTGTCAGAGACACCCCACTTTTGAGAATGCAGCTAGAAAGAGTTGTGACTGAAGCAAATCTTCTTTCGTCATTCCTAGAAACAGAATGGGAGGACGAAGAAAATCTCCCAAAACGCGTAAATCTTGATGAATTAGAATATACCATAAAAGAATTGATTGCTGTCCTCAATAACCCTAATATCAACAAACTTGGTGAGGATACCAAACTGTTAGCGTTAGAAGCATTGGATGCGTGCCTATATCTCATTGACATTCTTGCTCTACGGAATTCAAAAATAATACTAATGAATTCACGAGTTATCTCACAAGCTCTATGGATACAAGAACTCAAACAATACCACAAAGCACCAAAAGTGATTCTTAAAGACATCATTAGAGAAATCAATGCGACCAGCCATCAAACAATTGAAGAAAGAAAGATTAACGAATTACTGCCACACCCACCAACTGAAAACGAAAAGAGAAAGAGAAGAAAAAAGAACGCACGATTAACAACTATAGACGAATTTTGAAACTAAGTAAAAGTAAAAACATGAATTCTTTAGCATTTATCGAAGAATTTCAGAACGTGCCAAATTTAACTGAAGAATGTGCTCTTGAATTTTCTTTGACAATCGATCCGATTCTAACTCTAATTCTGCTATCCGTTCTGGAATACTTCTTGACTCATTTCCTCCGCTCTCCGCTGCATCTCCTTTTTCATCACTCCCATATAATAATTCCTCAACATCAAGGATAATGTTGAACGAATCTTTTTCAAACGTGATACTGGTTAACTTCATTTCTAACTCAATTAACTCACCTTCAAGCATCGCAACCTCTCCTAACAATCTTTTAATGACTTCTTCGTCATTCTTGAAAGTTTCTTCATAAGGCTGCAAGATGCTACAGAGCAACAATTTCTTCTTGTGCATCAGAAAATCCTCGTATAGTTGGGTCAATTCATCAACATCTAGGACAGCTTTTTGTCGCGCAATTTCTGCTTTCAGTTGATGAAATGCCTGTTCGTGCTCAGATCGGCGTGACAGTTGCTCATGAATCTCGCGCAAGTAATGCCGAACTGTGGATGCATTCTGTAATAGTTTTTGCTTGGTCTGTCTAAGAGACGCCTTTAATGGACGTATTTCTCGAATCAACTCAGCAAATCTATCGACATTCTCCACTAGCGGCTCAATTATCTCCTTATATATTCTCATGCCTTCCTTTGTTACTCTAAATTGCTTATTCATCTCTGTTACTAAAGATGTTGCATAAATACCAGGTACGGAGAAATTAATCAGTTGTGATAGGGCTTTCTTGATGGTACGAGGATTCTTCTCTTTTAGAGATCGAGTAAGGTCAGTAAGTCGCGGCGGATACCGCTGCATAAGAACAACGTAACGATCAAGATTTTCTTCATCTTTTTGAATGATCTTGATACCCTCAAGATGTAGAAGAAATTCTTCTACTTGCTGCTCTGTCCACTGGTTCTGAACAAGAGCTTGACTTTTTAATGAGGAAACATTGAAATAAGCAACACCACTCACGTGCTGCTGATAAAATGCATCTAAGTCTGGAATCGATGAAAATTTCTCCTCAAGCGTGACTAAAAAGCGTAATATTTGCAATCGATGGAGACTTTGAACTAAATATTCCGCAATTTTTCTGCGTTCTTCCATTGTTAGATCGGTTAACCTAGTTTTGTATCTTATTTCTTGAGGAGATGCCACAATTCTTTCCTCCAATCATAATAATGAATCTATCTCCCATTATCACGTTTTTGTCTTTATTTTTTCCTTAATTTTCCTCGGCTTGAGGTCTTTTGCTCTAACAAACCGTAAACGTGACCTTACTTCATTGGTCAGTTCAATCTCACTTATACCTTCCTTTACTAGGAGTGCCCTCACGAAGAGTTGTGCTGTCTGAATGACATCCACCAAGATTCGTGCAGGCATCCATACATCCATCCCCATCAAAAAAGAAATATTTGACGGCCACTGCAATGCGTGTCTATACTTGATGGCATCTGACGGACTAACCGCCTTTCCATTACCTATCCCCAAAAATCTCTTGATTGGAGATGTTAGAATTCGTGCTGCTTCTATTCTATCTTTTATCAATTCTTGTGAAGACACTCCAGCGTATTCCTTGGTTGTTTCTATCGTGAAGATTGCAATGTTCATCGGATAGACGACATTGTTATAATGCTTCAACAACTGTCCAGCAATGCTTGAAAACTCACTTTTCATTAGAAGATAATTGATACACTTATTCCAAATTAACCAGGGCAACACGTTTTGATTACCATCCAAGCGATTAACAATAATTTTTTGCATATTATTCACAGGATCGAGCACTGAATAACGAACGTGAATCATTGCACCGTCATCATCCAGGTTTCCCTCTTCTAATGAAATATAATTCATCGAAAGAAGGATGGATAGAAACCATCTCAAGTTCCTCATGGCAGTTACATTTTCCACGTCAATATCTAACTCTTCCCGTAATTGCCGAATTGATAATGCCTTGACACCATCAGTAGGTAAGAAGATTCTTTTGTCGTCCATCACTTGATACCGTACTTCTTCCATTGCAGCGCCAATAATCTTGGCAATGATCCTAATGTTGCTCATTGTCGGCCGAGGAATTTTCAATGACAGTGAATTAGCCATAAACTCCCTTATTGGCAATGACATCAAGGACAAAAGCTCTTGAGAATGATCCATTGTCTCAGTAAGACGTAATGCATCAGCATGACCTTGCACGATCAGTTGTAAATATCTTTCTAGCGTTTCATCACTGAAAAACAAGGTAAGGTAGTCATAGCCTAGCCCTTCCAGCGTATCAATTTGGGAGCGAGTTAACCTTAGTTTCACCAAGATCACCAACATGCAGAAGCAATAATACGCACTCACCTAAGTAAGATCCCGCATCATCTATAAAAAAGTTTTCGTTTCTCAATGAACGCAAACATCACTACAAAACACCACAAGATTTAAGATGTATCGGTTATGATTGGAAATACGAGAAAGAATCTATAGTGAGGCGCACCCTGGATGGACAGAAGACTCATCGAATGTGGACTTCCCATAAGAGATATCGGATCCGAAGCAACAAGAGAGAAAAGAATCAGAAAAGGGCACATATCAACAATGTTCCGCTGGTGGGCAAGAAGACCCTTGGCTTCATCAAGGGCTACTAACTTTGCAGCACTTGTACCAAAGCCATGCTCTAAAGAGGACGAAGATGATTTATTTCAATTTATCAAGGAACTCTCCAGATGGGAAAATTCTACCAATCAGCAAATTTTGAAAAAAGCTCAGAAATTAATAAAAGAATTCTTTGAAGGAAGATCACCACGGGTTTTGGATCCATTCAGCGGTGGTGGCTCAATCCCACTAGAAGCTCT
>JAJRXH010000013.1 GCA_024276395.1 archaeon | reverse complement strand
TTAACCGGTTTATTTCCTCTGTCATGTGTGTAATTGAGGAAATTGCTTGTTTTTCGGGTTCTTGGAAAGGAGATATTTCAATTTCTTGGAGGATATTTTTTAGTTCTGGAAGGATTTCTTCGGCGGCTTGTAGTCTTTCACCACTTTCTGATGTTAGGGAAAGTTCGGGAACCGTCAGTTCGACTGGATGAACCGTTTTTGGTTCTTCTTTTATGTGAATTTTTTCTTCTATAGTAGGAGTAGTGAGAGTGCTTTCTAAGTTTGATTTTCCTGGCTCAAGTTTTTGCTCAGATCTGATGGGAATTTCTTTAGTAATTTCAATTTGCTTTTTAATCTCATGTATTTTCTCAGCAGCTAGATTCGTTTCTGCATGTTCTAATATTTTTTCGACATCAATGCCGCGTTTTTCGAAATTTTTTCTTGCTAATAAAAAGTTGAACATTGATTGAGTGACACCAAGTAAGTGCGCTTTCTGGAGTACAACAATGGCATTATCTATCTCATTTGCTAGGAGATGCCTTAAAATTGCCTTGCCATAGCATCTGCTGCTTTGTCGACGATTTCCTAGCATTTCAAAAAACTCAGCAGCCGCTGTCAGGTAACGGGCCGATCGTGATCGATCACCAATTTGGTCAAAGCATTCTGCGGCTTCTAGAAATGTTTCGGCAGCTAACTCAAAGTGATTCATCTCGGCAACAGCTGTGGCCTCTTCAACAAGTTGGTCACATTCTGTTTCTTGATCGCGTGAATCTCTCATTACATTGGTCAATGTTTTTTACCCTCTTTTGTGAATGAATATTTATTTAATTAAACGAAGTGAAATAGGTGTTGGCTCATTCAAGTTCTTTCGATCAAGTGCTCTCGATGAATGATGAGCGTATCCACGCTCCCTTGTGATTGATAATCCTCTAGAGGGTTGTTTTCATCGTAAGGAATTGTCTGTGCTGTTCTAGTAAACAATACCCATGATACTTGGCTATCTTCCCGGAAAAATTTGAGTAATCTTTTTTTTATGGCTTCTCCATCATTTCCGAAATATATTTTACATACTTCTTCTAGTTCGTCTAGGGCCTTTTCATTACCTTGGGAAGCTTGAAGGGCGTGCTCTAATAATCGAGCTTCTTTGACATTTAGGATCTTTTTTTTCAAGAGTTCTTGTAGTAGGATATCGGGTCTTTTTTTGAGTTGAATGGCAATATCGACTGGAATGTTGATGAATGGCATATTTTTAACACCTCATTATCCTGTGTACCGTCATAAGTAATCTTTCCGTATGAAAGTGAATCTCTCCTTCCGTTCACAACGTCGATTATTAAATTTATTAAATCATTATTCGACGGTAAGACAGTCGTGGTAGTTCGTAGTTTTGTTCGGCAATGCGTTCTGATAACCATCTTAATGCCTTGGTGACGCCTTCCCCAGTTTTTGAGGAAGTTCTGAATACTCGGATGTCCTTACTTAGATACGAACTTATTCCCATATAATTGACTAAATCTTTTTCTGAGAGATCTGGAACTAGATCAATTTTATTTGCTAAAATGCAAAAGGGAATGTGCCGTCCCTTCAAGTGTTCAAGATTCATCATTTTCCACAAGTATTCTCGTGCCTCTGGAAAGCGACGGCGATTAGCAGCATCAATCACGTAGATGATTCCCTTGCTATTTTCTGTATACTGCTCCCAAATGGTCCTTCTAAATTGCATTTGTCCTCCAAGGTCCCATATATGGAATGTTAGTCCTTCGAATTTTATTACTTCTGTATTTAATCCTATAGTGGGTGATATGTCGTCAATGAATCGTCCATATCTCAAATATGCAATGAGGGTAGTCTTTCCAGCACCATCTAGTCCTATTACAGAGATTTTCACGGTGTCTTCATTTATTTTAGTCATCCAGTGGCACCTCGTTTTCAAGATGTGTTTTCTCACACAACTTTTATAATGCTTCTCTTGAGCTGACCACGAATATTGCGTGAATGACCCAATTTTTGACACGAGAAATAACATATTTTTACCGTCACAAATCTCATAGAAGTTAGTGCCTTGTTAAATTTTTTAATGATATGTCCTTTCTATAACTGGCGAGTGATTTGTCTTTTCATTAACTTGGGGATTTATTATTGATGATTGAGTTGAGTTATTTTTATGTTTTTATTGGGAAAAATTGGCAGATGAATTTTTGGTGGATTTTTTGACTTTTTTTTCTTTAGATGATGGGTGTTTAGAGTAGCAACAGTTATGTGAATCTTCTTCTCTCACTGCAAAACTTTTTTAGAACGGTGTTATGATGTCAGTTGAAGAGAGAGTTATGAGTTAG
>JAJRXH010000184.1 GCA_024276395.1 archaeon | reverse complement strand
CCTGATCCAAAATACTCAACGAACTTACCGACGACACCTCTTTTCCTAAGCATTTGTGTGACAGTTAGGACTAGATCGGTAGCAGTCGCTCCTTCAGGTAGTTCCCCCTCTAATCGTACTCCGATGACTTCTGGAAGTAGCATATAATAAGGTTGTCCCAGCATCACGGCTTCAGCTTCAATGCCTCCAACACCCCAACCCATTATTCCTAATCCATTAATCATAGTGGTGTGTGAGTCCGTGCCCAGGAGCGTATCAGGGAATGCCGTTGGTTCACCCTTGAAATCTCGATGATGAACAACGCGGCCCAAGTATTCCAAGTTTACTTGATGAACTATTCCACTTCCGGGAGGAATCACGCGGAAATTCTTGAAGGCTTTTTGAGCCCATTTTAGTAAGGCATATCGTTCCTTGTTTCGTTCATATTCCTTCTGCAAGTTGAGTTGAAGGGCACTTGTCATTCCAAAGTAATCAACTTGGACGGAATGATCAACAACGAGGTCGGTCTGAATGATGGGATTAATGAGGGAAGGATCACCGCCAAATTTCTTGACGGCATCGCGCATGGAAGCTAGATCGACAATGAGTGGCACGCCCGTGAAGTCTTGCAACACAACGCGTGATGGCATATAGGCGATGTCTTTTCTTTCGATACCTTCTGGCCAATTGGCAACAGCCAGTAAATCATCCATGGTAACGAGTTTTCCGTCAACATTACGCACTGCATTCTCTAAGAGGACTCTGATGGAATAAGGAAGTTTTTCTATTTTCGTGATGCCCCATTCTTCTAACTTCGTGATGTTGTACACGGTTGCTTTTCCCACGGCGAATTCTTTTGTTTCTTTCAGTTCTTGCAATTCTTTCATTGTTAAAGATGTCAAAATAATACCTCCATGCAAGTGTTCGTGAAAGCTACACGGTCTTGCTCTCATGTGAAATCTTTCCCAGAGAACATTTAAAAGCTCCGTTTTTTGTCAAGCTGTCGCGAGTTAACATTGATGTCAAAGCGGGAATGTTTTTAAAAGACATTTTATTGATTTATTTTCGGGAAAGATTAATGTTGGCCAAGAAAATGGCTTTTTTTCGAGATCATCAATTGAACATTCTTGCTGTTATCATTGGAGGAATAATTTATTGGATTTTCATACCTTTCAAGCCTTATGTGGGGAGTTTTTTAATAAAATGGCTTCCCGTTGGTTTGTTGCTATTGATGGCCTGGCCATATCGAGCTAAAGATGCTACAGCATTCTTGTTGGCTGCCTTGTTTTTCCATGGAATTGGCGATATCATCATTGATTTCGAGGGCGATATTTACATCTTGTTGGCGATTTTTCCTTTCATATTAGGACACGTACTATATATTTTTGCTTTCAAGGAAGATGCACGACCATGGACTCAATTGAATGGTTGGGAAAAAGCATTAATAGTCTTAATATTTGTCCATGGCTTGATAATGGCCAGTATCTTGCTTTCAATCTTGAAATTGGTCTTCTTGCTTCTGATTGCAGTCTACATGATCATCATTCTCTCCATGGTGGCTTATAGCATTCGTGCTGATTATTCTGAGAGGCTCGTGTTGGTGGGGGCATTTCTTTATTTGTTATCAGATACAGTCATCGCCATCAGTTCTTTCGTGCAATTCCTGCCATGGAGCCCATATTTTACTTGGCCTACTTATCTATTGGGACAATTGTTCATTACCGTTGGATATTTATCTGAAAAGATTGAAAGTCTGACAGCAAGCTCGTAAAAGGTTGAAACGCATGGTTTTGGATCAGATATCTTCTCAAGAGATTCCCGTCATTTTTCTTGCTGGAGTGATCGCCTTTCTTGGCTATGTAGGATCACGGATCATGAAACGAATGAACATCCCGACCGCAGCAGGCTTCATTCTATCGGGAATGATCTTGGGAAACTTGTTCGTTCATCGATACTTCCCAGATTTTCCCATGCAATTCCGAATATTATCAGATTTTGCACTCGGGTTAATTGGCTTGCAAATTGGAACGGAGTTAGATTTATCTCACGTGAGAAAATACTTCAAGAACTTGGCACCACTCTTGTTCATTGAAACGGTGGGTACTTTTCTTTTTGTCTCCCTCGTGATGACCATTTGGTTTACATCTCTTCACCTGGGGATGCTCTTTGGTGCCATTGCAGCTGCCACTGCTCCTGCAGTTACCGTTCGAGTTATTATGGAAATGAAGGCAGAAGGACCTTTAACGCGGACTGTT
>JAJRXH010000183.1 GCA_024276395.1 archaeon | reverse complement strand
TTTATCCTCGCATCACGGGGAGAGGTCCTCACGAAGCGATTAACGTGATGACACGACCTTGAACCCACGCGTGACAGAAACATCGGGCTGATCAGAAAAACTGAAGATAAAAAAGAGAGAATAGAAAAAATAAAAAAAGATAAAAAAAGGAAAATCACTCTTTAACTTGTTTTTTCAAGATGATGACCTTTCCTCTAACATCCATCAAATAAGGAACTTCTTGTACAATTCCTTGCTCGTGTAATACCTTAATAGCCTTTGAAACAGTTCTTCTAGATACCCCCAACTGTTCAGCAATATCTTTTGGTCGCATGGGACCATTCCTTTCTAACAATTCAATCATTTTCATTGCTGTCGGAGTCAACTGTTTCTTTTGTTTTTGTCGAATCACCTTAGTTCCTCCTCTTTGCGAAACTCTAAAGAGGGAAGGATCACAATGGTCAGTAATGACGCATCCTTGTTCCACGCTGAGTTCAAGAAATCCTAGGCGATCCTTCCCCCTTACCTTGATTTCAACCCGACCGAAAAAACATCTCGAGGGTTAGAGAGTCAAACCAAATAACTCCGTAAATGGTTTCATATCATATATTATTACTGCCTTTTTTCGTAAGTTATTTCACATTTTGGATAGCAATGTATCCAATAATTCTATTTCCGTCAAAGTTTATAAAACTTTCTTCCTTGCAGTCATTGAACGATCTTGAAGATCTTCGGCCAAAACCATCCTCACAATTAACTAAAATTGCAAAAAAAAACTAAAAAATAAAGACAGAATATTAATGACACTCCTTAAAGTTAAATGGGAAGTGACGTGAAAGCAATGCTAGGAACAATCATTAACTGCTTGGCAGTAATAACTGGATCCGTGATTGGACTATTCATCGGACGATTCTATACGGAGGAAATGAAGGATATTACCATCAAAGGAATCGGGCTCATCACGATTATCATTGCTCTACAGGCGGCCCTTCAAACAATGTCCCTTAAAGCAACGGACTACATTCTCATCATTTTCTCCATCGTGATCGGAGGTACCACAGGAGTCATTATTCGAATAGAAGATCGAATCGAAACACTAGGAAAATGGATACAAGAAAAAGCTACCAGTGAAAAGGAAAACAATCGCTTTGTAGAAGGATTCGTAATGGCATCTATCATATTCGAGACCGGGCCGTTAGCCATATTAGGAGCAATTTACGACGGATTACAAGGGGATCTAACTCTTCTACTTACCAAATCAGCATTAGATGGATTTGTATCCATAGCTTTTGCAGCGACAATGGGAGTTGGAGTCATATTTAGTTCGTTGGTTGTATTTATCTATCAAGCACCCATCACTTTGCTTGCTTCACTCATTGCACCTTTCATCCCTAAATATACACAAGATTTGATGTCTGTAGTTGGAGGCATCATCATCTTAGGACTAGGGTTCAAGCTGCTTGACATCAAGGATGTGAAAGTTGCCAATCTCATTCCAGCCATTTTTTGGGTCATTCCTCTCGCTGCACTAAATCCCTATCTCAACATTCTTTTCCCATAACATAAAATTAGGTTGAAATGTGCCGTGTTCTCATAGAATGGATTAATTTCTCCTGAGAACAAGTATAAACAAACGAAAAAGTGAGAAGCCTTCATCAACGTATGAACTATCGGGTGAATGTTGCACTTTAACCTAATTAATTAATTGAAAGACAACATCAGCCAGAATAAACGAAGAACTACAATTTCTGGTCCAACTCTAATTCCATTTGTAAGTGGTCAATGAACTCAACAAGAAGGTTCTCCAGCGTGCCAAGAGAGGGAACATCCATCATTTCAATTATCACATCGTTCTCTCTAGCGACTGTAAGGATTCTGGTCGGAGGTGGAATCACGTTATCTGGATCTAGAGAAAACTTAACCATTTTTGCACGTTCTGATGTAGAAAATTTCACAGTTAGAATGGCATCAATTCTTTCTATCATCTTCAATCCACCAATCAGCCAGAGAAAATATTTTAGATGGTTAATTCAAGTCAATTTGACGTCTTCCGTAACTTTTCCACCAACATTTTGTAAAATTTGAGACACTGTCTCATTCAAGGAGTCTTTCAGCACATGTCCCTGAAGGCCAGGGACACCATCTGCCGTCAGCAAAATATTTCTTGTGTTAATCGTGATTTTTGTATGATTGGCATCTCTATAAGGATATAGTGACACGACAGAATTTTCATCCTTAATTATTAATTGTCCGGATTCCAGCAATTTAGGACGACTCATTCCAATTCCCAGGAAGGTTTCTTGTCCAGTGCTTAAGGTCATCGTCAATTTACCAGCAAGCTTGTCGAAATCATAGGCACACATAGCAACTCCTGTTGCTGCGGAAACTGCATTAAAAATGTCAACGACTGGATTAATCATTGGCAAATCTTTTCTTCTTATGAATCTTCTTGCCAAAACCTCGGAGACAGGCCTCTGTTTTGTTGGATCAACCTTAATCACTTTCCAATAGAATTGGCGGTAAAGCTTGAGGGTCGGATCTTCTCCAAGAGACACCGTCAAATACTTTTTTCTCACTTTTTGGTAATATAGCTCAATGAATGAGTGCCTATCCCAGTTGACATCTTTTTGGTCAATATCACTAATAATCACACCAAAAAGAGAGAACGACGGGAACTCCCTCGGCAAATCTCTCTTAATAAGATGGGTCATTTTTGTTCTACCATATCTCCGATGATCAAATCTAATTACCGTCATTTCTCATTCTTCTAAAAATATTGCCTCGTTTGATGCATGAAACTATTAAAAGAGAAAAAAAGTCAATGATGCATCGAAAAAATGAACATTCTCCGAGTAACGGGAGAAATACTCAAGTTATCGTTAGACATATATCATATTCTGTATAACTTTGAGCTATGAATCTTCTTTCTCTCTCCGAAACGTGAAAATTTTTAATTTCAAGATGACCGCCTATTCGTGATGAAATAAGAAGAATTTCCAGATAAGTTCAAAAACACATCATGTTCCCTATCTCTTCAATAAGCGGGGTGAAAAATTTTGGCAAGATTAATAATAAGATCATTAAGAAACATCAGAAGAAAAAGATTTGCAAACAAAATAAAATGGCTCTACTTGGACCTTGATTCGGATATTCCAGAAAGAAATCCTCCAAAGACCCCATGGCTCCAGAAAAAGCTTCTAGGAGAACTCATCCCAGAACCTCCATTCACCTTGGAGAGTCTTCATGACGACTTGGAAAAGTTCAAGAAGTTGAAAAAACTCCAAGGATTAGTGATTCATATCCGAACAGTCCCCTCTGGACTAGCACGATTACGATCATTACGATGCTATCTTGAGGGCTTCAAAACCAGTGGAAGACAAGTAATATTCCATGCTTCCCACTACTCAATGCTCTCATATTACTTAGCATCAGTAGGATCAAAAATCCTAATATCACCAGGAGGAAGTGTTGACATCAATGGATTTGAGTTAGCATTCAGTTTTTTCAAGGATATCATCGAAAATAATGGATTTAAATTTGACGCTGTCCCAATAAGCCCCTATAAATCCGCTCACGAGCCACTTACTAGGTCTAATTTCAGCAAGGAGGCCAGAGAAAATAGAGAGTGGCTTCTTGACTCATTATTTGACACTGTCATCAATGATATTGCAGCTGCATTAGGAAAATCTTCTAATGAAATGATAAAGGTCATTAATGAGGCTCCTTACACCGACCAGGAAGCACTAGATGAAGGATTAGTACATGGAATGGTCAATGAGGATGAAATTCCCTCAGTATTGAATGAGGGGCAACAAAAGACGATAAAATTACAAAATTGGTTAAAATCACGGAAAAAACTGCCTTTAGAAAAAACGCCATCAAAAAAGAAAGTTATTGCTGTCATTGACGCAGAAGGGACAATTATTGACGGAAAAAGTCAAAAAAAACCCATAAAGATACCTTTACCACTTCTCGACGATGATGAAATTGGTGATCAGACAATAAATTCACTGATACGGGCTGCTACAAAAGATAAGAAAATCAAGGCAGTGGTACTTCATATCAATTCTCGCGGTGGGTCTGCAAGTGCTTCTGAGTCGATGTGGTCAGCTATGAGAGAACTTGTCAAAAAGAAACCACTAGTTGCGTACTTCAGCGACGTGGCTGCCTCCGGAGGATATTACATCGCAATGAATGCACAATGGATAGTTGCTCAACCCACAACAATTACCGGTTCCATTGGCATTCTCAGTGGCAAGTTCGTGACAAAGGAGGGGCTAAAAAAGCACGGAATCAATCGAGTATATTTGAGAAGAGGTGAACGAGCAGGACTATGGTCTGATGAAAGACCTTTCAGCGAAGAAGAAAAAACGATTGTTTATGCTGGCATAAGACACTTCTATCAACAATTTCTCCAACGCGTGGCAGATTGTCGATCAATACCAGTTGAAAAACTCGAACCGATTTGTGGGGGTCGCGTGTGGACTGGAAAACAAGCCCTAGAACGGCAACTTGTTGATCAACTAGGAACCATTCAAGACGCTATCAAGAAGGCTGCTGAACTTGCTCATCTAAAACCTGGAAGCTATAGAGTCATAAATCTTCACAAGTCACCAACACAAGTACCTGAATTAATTCAAGTAAGAAATGAAAACTTCATCTTGAATATAGATTCGTTGAAAAATCAAATAAAAAAACTTAATTCCGTAAAGTATTGGTACATCGACCCTTTCAAATGGGAAATCTCGGAATGATTGTACAATCTTCGAGAAAATCATCATCTAATTGACATTTCCCCACGCGATGAGTATTTTGAATTCGAATCTATCGCATCTTGAATCTTTTTTTCTTTTTCGATACTAATTTCTGATAAAATTGCCTTCCTAGCAAAAATTGCCGATATCATCCCTAATAATGATAACAATAATATAGAAATCGGTACTCCAATCATTTCAATAATTCCACCAAAAGCAAAGAGTAATGGGATGCTTCCTATCAACGTAACGGTCGGAATGAGAGAATAGGCAGCATTACGATATTCATCTGGAATTAGATCCAAATATATCACTGAAAAGAGGGTGTTATACACTCTGGTGCAAAAGCTGTTAAACATCATCAATCCTAAAGCAAGCACGATTGCTATAAAATTAAAAGAAACTGAATCAGACGCTAAGGGGAACAACCATGATAAAATAGCGAAACCACCAAAAAACGCTAGAGACTGTAGCAATCGGATTTTATATATCCACTTCTCATTAAATTTTCTCACAATCACGGAGGCAAGCGAGAAAATCATAATGGCTTCCAACCACCATACTAAACTTCGCATCACCCCAGCTCCCACATCTGAACCTGTATACACATAATAAATGGGATGTAGAAAAAAACTTGCCCACCCACTCAATGCAATCATCCATATCGTTGCACTAAACATCAAGTATCGCACTTTTCCAGAGATTATCACGATCCTAATTCCCCCTTTCAAGTGCGAAAAATATGTTCTTCTTGCATCACCCTTTGTTCCCTCAGTCCTCGTCAAATTTCTCACTGAAAAAAGATATATCCAAGATAGCAAGACAAATGCAAGAGCTTGAAAGCGAAAAAGCATAGGACGATCAAAAATGAAGGCAACATACCCAGCTACCACATAAGAAAGCGCAGTCAATGAATTCCCAATTACTTTATATCTCGTTATGAAACCCTTATAATGCTCACGATTCGGGTCCACCTCATCTGCAATGCTCTTGTAATTCAAGTGGAGCCATGATGACAACGCCTCAGAATGCTGGGACTGAGCAACACCCTTTAATAGAAAAACTAATACGAATCCTCCAAAAGTTCGTGACTCAGATAAAAGAATGAAGGAGAGAGCAAACGTCATATAGGCAAAAAACAACATCCAACGTTGCCCCATCCAATCACTCAGCGCTCCCGTGGGGTAGTCAAGTAACAACTGTACCACCATTGACAAGGCCAATAAGACACCTAATTGTTGAATGGTAACGAAAGAAAGAACATACAAGATGTAGTAAGTTGTCGAAGCGTTTATCATCATCGAAGCCAAAGCAAATAACAATGCATACTTTGTTAGCAATTTTTTCCCCTGTGGAGCTAAATCACGAATTCCCAGAACCCATAAAATCATCTTCACACCCATCTTTGGAAGAACATATTTCACTATTTAATAACCAAGAAATCTCATCCCAGTATCGGATAAAACGTTGAAATCATAAGGCCATAAATCATAGCAAAAACAAGTAACCTCATTTGGTGCCAATTTTTTCCCAAATTCATAACCGAAGAGAAAGAGAGAAATAGTTTCATCAAAACACCAAACAAAATTGCAAGAAGTCCACTAAGAATCAAGGAAAAGAGTACAGTGGCTATGATAAACAAAGTTCCAGCCTTAAATATGGCTGATAAAAGTGATGATGGAATGAATGCGGTAATCAATCCTAGGAAAAATAGTGGAACAACGACAATCACTTGAATCACCAGTACTGATGATAATTTGTTTAATTTTTGAGATGACGTCCCCTCATCACTGATTACGAAGTGTAACAAGCAAAAATGAATGAATGCAGAAGAAAATACGAAAATAAAGGAAAGAAACCGTTCAAATGAGCGGATATTTAAGTCGATGACAATCATAGAAACATTTACGAATGGTAAGAACGATACAACGACTAGCATCAACGATAGGACAATGTTAATGGATAAGATTGAAAGAACCAAATCCTCACGGAAAAGAGATCTAATCAAACTTGTTAAATCTTTTTTTATTTTTTTCAAATTAATCTCGAAGTATCCATTATTTTTTTCATAAAAATTAGAATGCCACGAAAAAAAGAAAAGATATATGCTAGAAATCAAAGACCAAAAAATACTAGGAAGACTCAAGTGAACAAAGGATATCCCTCTGAAAACCAAGCATAAAAACAATTTATATCCAAAAATAAGTCCAAGAACAAAAGAAAACAATTCAACAAGAAATAAGTAAAAAAAACTCTGATAAAATCCATAAAAAAAGATCTTCCTACTTGCATCATCCTTTTTTTGTACATCCTCAGCAATTAATCCTTTCGTTACTAATAATTTCTCCTGAAGAAGAAAGATGATAATGAATGCAAGCAAGATTATTAAGAAAAGTGATAAGAAACCTTGAATTCCTAGAATGATTTGATAGAAAAAAAGCAGCAGCAATGATCGGATTGTAAACGAAGTTGAGGTCTGATTTCCTTGAAAGATACCCCGCATCCATATTATTACTTCTTGGTGTACATCGGGATGCAAAGGTAGTAAAATATGATCACTCGCCACAGTCACAAACTTCCTAGCGTTACCAAGTTTCTTATCACCATACTCAACACCTACACGTACTTGAGAGTTACTTGTAGGAAACAAGTATCCAAAATGCTTCTTTGCTGATTCTACGGTAATAAGTTGGTCATATGACCCAAAAACAAGCAATACATTTCTAGGAATGGTTTCATTTCCTCTAAACTCCTCTGGTAACGATACTTCCAGTCCTCCTAATATTACCACGCTCTTTATCAAATTTGGATTTACCAAACCAAGTAATAAAGCGACATTACCTCCCAACGAGTGGCCTACAACACCAATCTTATCTCTATTTATGAACATAGAATATTTTTCTAAGATATGTACCAATATCTGCTTAGATTGCGCCACGAGTGATTCTAATAGAGTCTCTGTGATCTTAAAAGACCCTTCGGATGATCCATGGCCCAAAAAATCATAACTAACCACGATATATCCTTTCTGTGCCAAGATCATAGACATCGTTTCGATGTATTTACTACTTGAAGAAAAACCTGGTATTATCATTATTAGAGGCAGTTTCGCGATCATTCTAGTTGGACGATACATTCTAAGCGATATTTTCTCATTTACCGTAATATCAACATGCTCAAGATTTATTTGATCTAGGTGGAAAAAGTTTGCTAACATAAGACTTTTTAGTGGGATAAAGGATAACAGTACAAACATCAAGATCCCCAAAACTGCAATAAGTCTCTTTGACCATGACTTGTCCCAAAGCACCTAAATCTTCCCTCACAACACTGGATCATAAATGACGATCAAGCGACCATCCTCAAAGACCGTTTTTCCCAATGCCTTTATAAGAACAATCACGAATAAGCTTCTCGAGAAATAGAATATAATGGAGGGCCTTCCTTGGCTGGAATCACTCTTGACTTGATGATTGGAAGTTTATTTGTCATCTTAGCTGTTATCTTCTGGACTTATCTCGCATTTCGACTCTTAAAAAAATACCAAGAAGAGAAATCCAAGCAAAATCTCTACTTAGGCTTGGGATTCATTGGTGGAGCTGTAGCTGGCGTGTCACTTCTTGCCACCCACCTGACGTTGACACTAAATGTCGACCCTACCGTCACAAAATCACCTGAATTTAAATATTTCTTTGACCCTAATCTTCTTAGCCATCCTGTATATGGAATGACAGCTATATCTATTATTGTCGCCATTTTAAGCTCCTGTATCATTTTTTTCTTCCTTGACTGGTTTGCCTTATCATTCCAAGAAGACCAAGACAAGTTTCTCATCGTACCTGCTTCCTTGCTTGTGATGTTTGCACTGCTATATTTCTTTACCCCATTCAAGTTCCGAAAAGTTGGCAACGACTGGCAGACTACCAGAGTCGATCCAACAACTAGAATTCTCCTCATCTTACTTCTACTCATTCCTTTATTCTTTTCAGCAGTATTCATGTTATTCGTAACGATCCAACGATGGCGGAATGCAGGGGGCGGTCCCGTATTGAAACGAATGCTTATCTTAACCATTGGGCTATTCCTTTTCATTTTCAGTTACATTCTAGAAGTTACCACACCACCGCCAACATTAACTATCTTGGCCCGATCCGGGTTCTTCATTTTTGGAATCCTAATGCTAGTAGGAATCATACCTCCCAAAGCAATCCGCCCTTGGTTAGGTGAATGATAAGATGAAAAAAGATTGGACCGTTATTGCACATCGAGGTGCTTCAAAATTTGCCCCAGAGAATACCATCAATGCCTTTGAACTCGCTGTCAAGCAAAAATCGGACTATGTCGAATTTGATGTCTGGGAAACAGCTGACAAAGAACTAGTAATAGTACATGACGAAAAATTACCAGACAAGTCAGGTAAAAAAGTTTCTGATGTCACCTATGAGGAATTAACAAAAATCTATCAACAAGTCCGCGGCATTCAAGTACCAACTCTTGAAATGGTTCTTCAAAAACTTCAAAACAAGATCAGATTGGATGTTGAAATAAAATTCCAAGGGAAAGAAAGTGACATTCTCACACTCATTACCAATTATTTCGATCGAGAGGATTTCATCGTCACTAGTTTTTTTCCAACAGTGATAAAAGGAATCAAAAAACTTGACAAGAAGGTTAACGTTGGTTATCTAATGCATCCTCTTCGATTACTGGATTGGGTCGATTTATTCAAGGCAAGCAAGACCATTTCATTAGGATGTAATTATTCGCTCCCCTATCACTTGATGGTAACCAAAAAATACATTAGAAAATGTGAAAAAAAAGGAATTAAAGTATGGACGTGGGTGATAAATGACGAAAAACGAATGAAAACTTTAATAAGAAAAGGTATAAACGGAATCATTACCGATGATCCCCAACTCGCCATTAAATTAAAGCAAGCTACTTGAAAAAATATTTTTAATAATGGTCATGTACGGTTACGTGTAATCATTTCTGATAAAGTGAAAGGTGACAAAGGTGACAGGCTGGAATTGCTTTGTACTTTCATTTTAATGCCCGAAAATCGACCGAAGGTGTGCTGTCACTCACTTCTTTGCTGTCCAATTCTAAGACGAAAACGCCTGTCACCAGCCGCGATGTAGTTTTTTTATTGGTATTAACCAAGAAAGAGCTGACCTCATCTCAATCTTATTCTATTCAAATATCTATTCAAGGAGAAGCAATAGGAAGGATGAAATGTGACTAATAAGTTTGAACCAAAATTAAAAGAGAAAAGATATGAGCCGAGGAAACGGGAACCTGAACTATTCAAAAAGTGGCAAGAAGAACGGCTGTATCGTTTCAATGAGAATACCACCAAACCTATATTTGTAATCGACACCCCACCTCCCTATACGAATGCCCCCTGGCATATGGGTGGTGCGATCCATTATTCACAGATTGACATAATCGCACGTACAATGAGAATGAAAGGATATGAAGTTTTATTCCCAATGGGGTTGGATCGGAATGGTCTTCCCATTGAAGTTCAAGCTGAAAAAGAAAATAACATTCGAATGCAAGAAGTTCCACGAGAAAAATTTCTTGAGTTGTGCAAGAACATCCTAGATCGATATGGAAGTAAGATC
>JAJRXH010000182.1 GCA_024276395.1 archaeon | reverse complement strand
ATGTGAGAATGAAAACTTCGAACACTGGAGAAAAAAAATCATTTCCGATGTACTAAGATCTTTCGAGAGGGATTGGAGACAATTGTTTGATTGGATTGAAGATGTGTCCTTAGATGTCTGCTATGTGGATGTGGTAGAATATTGTGGTTTAATGGATGTTGATTATCATACAAGGAAAGCGGTCATCAAGTTATTGAGGTTCTTGGGTGATTGATGATTTTAAGGAGAAATGAAATGAAGAGAAAGTGAAATGATTGTAAGATGGTTGACAGTTAGTTCATCGTGGTGAAATAGCTATTTCTTCCATCTTCAAGTGGATAATGATAGGAATTTGATGTTAATTTGAAAAATCTACCGAAATTTTTCTGTCAAGAACATCAAGAACAAGATCATTCAGAGGTAAAAGAAGTTATTAGTTTTTAGTTCAAAAAACGGAAATAATGTTCTGACTAGCACGCTTTTGTCGGGGTAACGAGAAAAGAGGACATTGTCCGAGACGCGTGCATTCTGAAGGTCGCAACCTCGGGTGTTTCCGGGTTCGGTATGAGACCGGGTGTTGCCCCGCCCCTATGGCCGACCCGAGGGTCGACACCCGACGTTTCCCGCGGGCTCTCGCACCGCAGTACTCTGCCAGGCGGCGGCGGGCTTAACCTCCGGCACCCTTTCACGCGTCTCTTTCTTGTTTGACATGTAACACTCTGGGGGGATCTTTATAAAAGCCTTGCGAGAATGGAAATGTTGCACCTTCTTGGTCGTGGGATTTTCATTGATGGAAAGGTTCGATAAAAACATTCCCACGTGGACGTTTCATTGTATGAAACCTTTAGATATAAGGTTTAGTTAATTTTCGTGGTTCAATCTTTGCGAGGACTCGTGAATGTATTATGGCCGAATTTCTGTAAAATGTATCAAATAATCAAAATCTATTCAATGAAAAAGAACCATATTTCTTCAAGAACAGTCAAATGCTAACTTGATGATTAAATGGTAGAATAGTTCGCTTGAACAGTGTTATAAATGGATCAAGTCAAAATTATCTTGAAATTAGTTGGTTTGCGTTTATTTGTGAGGCTGTAGAAAAAAATGAATGTTTCATCTCGTTTAAAATTAGAGTTATATTGTACAATGAACTGACAACGAATGGTGATAAAGGGAAATTGGAAACAAAAACAATGGAAGAATTTCTTGAGAACTTGAGATGGCTACTTTTGCAAGAAAAGAGCCTTTCTAAAGGAACGATTATAATTACAACGCATCAGCAGGCAGATCCTGATGCCATTGGCGCAATGATAGGAATGGAATGCTTGATCAAGGAGATATTGAAGGAAAAGAGTAATATCATTCTTACTTTAGATGATGCAAGCGTCATTAGTGATCAAATAATGAATTATCTAAGAATTACAGTTCATTCAAAAGATGCTCTTAAATTCTCAAATGTATCTTTACTAATAGTAGTGGATGCTAATAACCTAGAGATATGTCCCATCGCTGCGCAAATTTTGCGAGAAAAAGATGAAATTTCTTTCATCATCATTGATCATCATGAATACTCCGATGATGTTGCAGAGAAAGCTACATTATATCTTCATTCATCAATATGTGGATCTACGTCAGAGATGATAGCGACTTTATTATATATCAATGAATACAAAATTAACATGACCGTATCAATTGCATTGACTTGTGGCATTCTTTATGATTCGGGTTTTTTAACTCGAGCATCCTCACGCTTGTTCGCAGTTCTGAGTTATCTCTGTGACGTGCATCCAGATGTATATTCTCTCTCTCGGAATCTATTGCAGGTGCAAATGGGACCATCTGAGAAGATTGCCAGAATAAAGGCTGCACAACGAATGCGACGAAGAATGCTTAATGATCTCATTCTCTTATTTACTCACGTGAGTTCTCACGAATCTTCAGCAGCAAGGGCATTGTTGTCATTAGGAGCTGATCTTGTCGTGGTAGTTGCTCAGAGAAAAGAGGAAACCAGAGTGAGCATTAGAGCTTCTTCCTATTTTAAGGAGAGAACTGGGGTGAACATGGCGAAAGACTTGCTACCTTGGCTCCTTAATCACTTTGAAGGAAGTGGTGGTGGTCATTCGAGGGCAGCTGGCTTGAATTTAGTGTCTGGCGTCACTTTAGAAGTAATAATGCAAAAAATATTGGAATTTCTAGAACAAATCGTTTCCGTGGGACAAGAAGGTGACAAGAACACTTGAGAAATGGCTAATTCGTAAGTTCGAAGGTCGCAAGGTCTTGTTTGTTGCAGACCTTCACGTTGGGTATGATGCGGAATATCGTCGGCGTGGCCTGTATCTGCCGTTTGATTCGTCGAGAGCCTTGTTAAACTCGTTGTTTGCAGTGATCAACCAAGAAAACGTGCATTACTTGGTTCTTTTGGGAGATTTCATTCACTCTTTCCCTCATTTTAATGATGATAAGTCAACATCACGTGGAGCTTCGTTTATTCGTACGCCACATTACAGTCGATGGTTAATTACTGAATTGCGAGAGTTTTTCGATTTGTTACATGCCAACGGAGTTCAGTCACATTTGCTTGTTGGTAATCATGATGTGTTGTTCCGTAAACACGAATTTAGCGGATTGATGATGCACGATAGTCGAGGTTCTTTACTTGCTTTCGGTGAAACTCGGGTTGGCTGTGCTCATGGTCATGTTCCACCAATAAATTTGGCTGTGGCTGAGGAGGTATTGTTGGGTCATCTTCATCCAGCTGTGGTCCTTGTTGATGATAACTTGGTGAAACATCGATTGCCAGTAATATTGCAAGGTAAACTCTCTCTTGATGATTGGCTTGAGATGTTACGGGTGTCCAGTCATGGAGTCATTCCTTCTATTGAGAGTGACGTGCACGAAACCCCGATATATGACAAGATGATAACGATTACAGTTTTACCCTCTGCTAATCCCTATATGACAGGGACTCCATTGAATATGGTTGCCAAGAAAAGAAAAAACTTTGAAAAGGGGAAATTTTATCAGAATTTACTATCTATCGTAGATTTTGATGTTTTTTTGGTTAATAAGACGTATTTAGGGAAGTTGAGTGATTTACTTGCGTTATATGTTGAAAAAATGGGAGCAAGGGCCCTGTAGATCCATTAAATTTATTAATGATTTAATTGAACTGTAACTTAGAGATTAGGGTGATTTTAATGCCGTTGATGTTAGGTCGCTTCTGGGCTGATGAATTTCCAGATCCCTCAAAGCAAAAAAGATTATTGAAACAGACAGAACCATATTTTTTTCTGAGTCACGCACATAGTGATCATACAAGAGGGCTAAAAAGACTGTTAAATAGTTACCCAGAAGCCAAGATAGTTTGTTCACGAGAAACAAAGGTCATTCTTGAGTTAACAGAGGGGATACCTTCTGAACGTTTCATCGTCATTGAAGAAAATGCTTCTTTTTCAGTTGATGGTGTTAATGTCACGGCTTTTGAGGCGAACCATTGCATTGGGTCATTAATGTTTTTGTTCGAGTCTGAAGGTCGAAGGGAATTCTTTACTGGTGATTTTAGATATGATCCAGTGGTCATGGATCACTTCTTGGAAAAAATACAAGGTGTTGACTTGATGATTGCTGATGGGACCTATAATCGCCCAATCTTTCAATTTCCTCCACAACGAGAGGCCATCAATACTCTTATGAAACTAGCTTTACATTTTCCGTTTTATGATAAATTCATTGGGTGTTATACCATTGGAAAGGAAAAAGTGTTTGAGGCGTTGAATCGTTTAACTCACCAAAAAATATGGGCCACTCCAAAAATCAAGAAGGTTTATGAAGCTCTTGGCTATGAAATGTTTACTGAAGATCCAGATGACACCAACATCCTATTAGCGCCTCGTAGAGCATTAGAACATTCAAAACCTGAAATACTGAGGCGATATCCACATCGAAAACGACTTCAATCAGGGATCAAAATAATACCAACCGGATGGGCAGTCCTTAATGAAAGTGATCCTAAAAATGGAATATTTTGGATTCCTTATTCGGAACATTGTTCACGTGCAGAATTAAAGATCTTTATGGAAAAAACTGCACCAAAGAGGGTCACATTTTTTACTTGAAAGTTAAAATTGTTTGTGGGTAATGATGATGGTGTTGTAAAACCAAGTGATGTATGGACAAATAAGGAAGAGAACTGAGGGCGGAAAATGTCAAATGAAGCGGAATCATGCAAAAAAATAACTAGTCTTAGACAGCTGCGTGGCGTTGGGCAGTCTACTGCCGAACGTCTCATTGAGGTGTATGGTACGGAAGAAAATGCCCTACAAGCCATTCGGGACGCTGACATCTCTGGCTTAAGTAGAATTGAAGGAATTGGCGAGAAATTTGCGGTGAGGTTAGTAAGGACATTACATTCCATGGAAACTGGAGAAAACATTGAAGAATTTATCAAGACTAAGGATGCTGAACAATTATATCTTAAATGTCGTGAAATGATTTCTGAGTTTGGAAATACGTTATATTCGAAATCGAAAACATATTTATGGTTTCCTTTACCGAGAACATCACTCTCAACGATAAAACAAAGGCAGGGATATGCTCGAGCAAGCTTGGGACTGGTATCTACTCTTGAAAGCCGACTGAAAGAGATAGATTCCCTCTTGGTAAACTTGAAACCTTTGAAAGAACAAGAAACAAGCATCGATGTGGGATCTCGGGTCATCTTGTATGATGACGAAAAAACACATCAAAAGTTAGAGCAAACTAAGGTAGTCGATTTTTGTGAAGTTGCTAAATTAGAAAGTCCTGAAGAATTATTGGAGTACTCACAGATTTATGATGAAGTTATCCTCATTAGTGAAAATGATTATTATGGTTCTGATCTCCCAAATGTAGTTATTGTTCCCCTCACTAGTAGAATTTCCTTTGAAAAGCTGCTTCCTGAGAAGATATTATCTTTTTATGCGCGTAATCGAGATAGCATTTTAGCGATTACCTCTTTAGCAGAAATCTTAGCTGAAATAGCTGATCCCAAGGTTAACGAATTTATGAAAGGCATTAATTTATCCGTGTTAACAGAGTTACAGGATCTTATCTTGAACTTGCAGGAAACTGGAGAGCCGGATCCTCGGATGGATTCTGAATACCAGAGGCTAAGTAATGCTTTGACTCATTTTGATACCGAAGTCAGTGAAACTGAAATAAGGATCAATGATCGATTAAATGCAGAAATAAAGCAAGTTACACTCGAATTAGAGGGTGAAAAAATCTTAGAATTATTAAGAAAGGCAGATATGTCTGAACTT
>JAJRXH010000181.1 GCA_024276395.1 archaeon | reverse complement strand
TGTTTTATCCTCGCATCACGGGGAGAGGTCCTCACGAAGCGATTAACGTGATGACACGACCTTGAACCCGCTCGTGACAGAAACATCGGGCTGATCAGAAAAACTGAAGATAAAAAAGAGAGAAAAATTGAAACACATAGCGCCAAGAAAATTATTGTTCAAGAGATGGAACCCTTCTATCTTCCTAGTTTCAAAACTCTAGAAGATCATTTAGGCGGTCTTCTTCCGAGTCATCACTGTTTTCCTCATCTGAAAGGATGGTCGTCTCAAAGAATGAAAGATCATCAGCTTGAACGTGAGTTGCCATCAGCTCAAGTTCGAAAGCTTTTTTGTCTAGCCCAATTAACTCAAATAATCGAGCTAATTTCTTCATTTGGATGGAATCCTTGTTTTTACTTGGAATGATGAACACCCCCTTGAATCACAGCCATGATACATCTCATTCACCAACGGAGTAAAAATATGTTGTGTCAAAAAAATCGCTCATTCAAGAGAAATTGAATGACCACTAAGAACAGATAAATACATAAAAATCAACAATTGATCTGTAATTCTAGGGAATGCACGTATCAAAAATCTCTTTCAAGTAACTGATGATTTGTTCATCACGTGTTTCAAAAATATAGTCACAAGGGATCTCTAGATTTGTTAACAAGAATGAAAAGTAAGAAACTTGGTCATCAATGATGATGAACACTACAGAAGGCATTGAAACAGCGGCAGCACTTCCAAAATAGGGCACGACACTCACATCACGGGAATGACACCGATAAATGAATATGCCCCTCTTTTCCAGCTTTTCAATTTCCTGTTCTTCATCAACAGAGGGCGGCTTCGTAAGAACCACCGATACTTGGACACCCCGAATCAACAAAGTCTGAATTATAGTTGTAAACGGCGAATGAACGTGAAAGAAAGTACTCTTAGTTAGAACTTTCACGTTTTCCCGCGCTTTCTGGAGTCTTTCGACGATAAAATCAAATAACAATGCCTGATTTTGATGAATTATGATTGATGATGAATCTAAGGAAGCAATTAACCCGTGAGGCAAGTTTTGAAGAGAACTTCTTGCTAAAATAGATGCGACTTGTTCACATCGATCTAGATAGGATAATATTTTCTTGAAAAAAATAACTTGCTCCGTGATGCGATAACAATCGCGCTTGATCCTTTGAAGAAAGCCTGAACGAACGAGTTTCTCGATGTGGTAGGCAAAAGTCTGAGGTTTGATGTTAGCATCTGCAAAAGAATTCAAAAAACGAAGACAATCATTAAAAGAGACCTCGTCTTTACCTTTTAGTTTCATTGAGACCAAAAAATGCAATAACTCCCTAAAATGAGGATATTTTTTATCATCTAACCAATATTGAATCAGTCGGAGGAGCATTGATCTTTCAAAACAAATTCCTAACGTGTTTGTCATCAATAAAGCCTACTCCTAACTATTATCTCACCTAGCTTGCTGATTTTTCCTTCTTCATCGAGCAAGCAATGTTTTTGGAGGAAAGAAATACACTCCCTATCTAATACCTCACGTTTATGGTGATACCACTCGTATAAAGCCTTCAAATAAGGATGAGCCATCTCATATTGTGGATATCTATTGAATAATTCAATGAAATTTGCAACAACCTCATTCACGAAATTGGGATTGGTTGTCTCCACATAAATTACTGGAAAGATGTCCTCAACATCCGACATGGCAGTAAAAGTTAACTTTTCATTATCGCTGATGGCTATTGGAGGAAAATCAATTCCTTCAGTAAGGGGCACATGCAGCTCGCCGCCAGCTCTGTTTATCATCCTAATAATTTCATCATCTCTTCGATCTGTAATTGGTACTTTATAAATAAGGGATGTTAAGAATCCTCGTGGATTTGAAATCATTGGTTTCAGAGCTTCCAATGATTTAGCATCATCACCAACCAAGGTTTTTGGCAAGATGATGATGAGCCAATGAGTGCTTGATGCAGAATTCTGATACGCTTTGACCAAAGCATCAAAATCATATCTTGCCGCATCTACACCGTACTTGATGATTTTTTTCCAAAAATATCGTGGAATGTAGCTATTTGTCTCTTTTAGCAAGTTAAGCAAGTCAAAGATAAGAAAATACCTTGCAAGTAAAGAAGAAAGTTTCAAAACTCTAGATGAGTAAACACGATAACATTTCGAACGGGCGTGATGCCTTGGACAAGAGCATTCTAACAACTCAGTCAACACGCCAAGACGATCAAAAAAAGGATGAAAAAAATCTCGTTTAGATATTACGGGTATTTTTCTCTTGGAAGGAAGACCCACCACATTTTTAGTCACCATTCCCTGATGTTGAAGATCTTCTTGAAGAATTTTACGAAGTTTTAACCACGATTCCCACGCAGTTTTCCGATTACAATCAATCCGATCATTAATTATAGATGAATTTTCATTTTCATCAGAGACTAGCATGTTCAAAACTGACAGCTGAGAAATTATTTTTCTCCAGCTACGATAAGTAACGTGGCTCAAGAATTCAAAAAATGAATCAGCTCGTGAAAAAACTCGTTCAACTTGACTGATATCTTCAAAAGAATCACCGAGATTAAAAGCCAAACTCAGAAATTCACCAACAAAATGACGGAAGGAATCTAAATATGAAGCTAACTGGCGATCAATAACCCGAATTTTACGCCCTTGTAATTTATAAAATCCATATTTCTTCAATAATGACAGATAACATTTTAAATCATCAGATGAAAGAAATTTAAAATGATTGGCTAACTCGTCAATGGAAATTACAGCATCAGAAATACCAGAATCAAGAAATAATGAAAATTTTCCCAGAAATTCAAACATCTTTCTTGTTTGATTATCTCCCTTCAAGGCTTTAAATGTGGAAAAAAAAGAAACAATGGAATCCAAGAACAAGTGCCGTGGTCGTGAACACGCATCCAACAAAATCTTTTGTTCACTTTTCATCTCAATTCACTTGAAAGAAGCATGCTGTCGGTAAAATCACGACGACACTACATTTCACATCAGCACTTTTAACCGTATCGGTTCCACTTTACGGAATTGGCGATCGAAAACGTCTCTCATAACCATTTGAGACTTTTCTTTCCGTAATCGATCGAAGGAATTTATCAAATCAAGAGATATTCCGAAGAGTCTTTGATTCTCCTCCAAATAGGGATGAATGACCTCCCAATCTTCTTTAGAAAGCTTGGTAAATCTTCCTCCATTCAATTGTCGTTCATCCACCGTCTCGTTTGGATCTCTAATATAAATTGCCCCGCCAGAGGCAAGCGAAAACAAGTTACTTCCAGGATATGGAGTTTCTAATGGTACCGGATTCCCGTGGTCATCAAAAGTGATACCATTAAGAATGACGAATCCCCCGCCCTTCAAAGGATCACCAGCCATAAAAGATTCAGCCAAGTAATCCAAGCACGTGCCGTTAATGACAACCCGTGGTCTTCCCACTGCGTTGATTAATGGTCTCCCAGCAGCGTTTCCAAGGACATACACTTCTCCTCCCTTTGCCCCATACATGAAGGTCTGGCCAACATCACCATAGATAACAAGTTTCCCAGATTTCATTATTTGTGCAACCTGATCTTGTGCTGAGGCATGTACATGAATCTCAGCTCCATCCAATCCGGAACCAAGATAATCCCCTGGATTTCCATAAACATCTAGACGAAAACCCTGAGAGTTTGGCCCAAGCCCACTCCCGCAAAACCGTTGTCCTCTCCAATCAAAAGTAAACATTCGTTTCCATCCTAGCTTGTAAGCTTTCACTATGAAGGCTGCAGCGGACTCATTTCCTTCCGGAGGAAAAGCGGATACATCCACCACTAAAGCTCGTTCCGATCCCGTTGGTGCCCGTAAATCCTCTTTTCCATCCCAATCTACAAAAACCCAAGGTGTGTTTCCATTACTTTGTTGAATGGCTGGAAAACTTCGAAACACGTTAAACAAGGAATGTTCGATCAATGCACGAATGCGGCCAGCCCGATACCACGGCGTGAGATGAAGCCGGTCCAAAAGATATGTTAGCATCAAGACCGTTTTTTGCTTTCCTTCAAAACTATTTTTTGAGAATGTCATCAGACTTGCGACAAATTCATCAATTGACCCAATCTCTCCAAGAAATTGACAGTTTTCCAAGTGATACCGCATGCCAATCTTGGACAACACGATGAATGTATTTAATTCGCTCTCAATTTTTGGTGGGATCTTGACCTCTCCACCAAATTTATTGATGCAGCGCAAGTCCACAGTTTCATCCATCTCATTGACACGACGAACACGAAAAATAAAGGCTCCTCCATCAGTATGACTTCCACCACG
>JAJRXH010000180.1 GCA_024276395.1 archaeon | reverse complement strand
GATTGGTTCGGTATTCTTGGTATTTTAGTGTTTTGTTTTGTCTTGTCACTCGTTTGTGTGGTTTTAATTCTCAAGTTCATCATTGATTCGTTGGTTTTCTACCAGTTCTAGTTCCGAACAACGAGCAATGTTTTTTAATGACTCGTGAACGCCTTTTACATGAGCTCAAGAAGCTAGTCATGACGGTGAAGAACATGGGAAAAAAAATAATGTTGCGAGGAGAAGCGTGTCCAGTGTGCGAGAATCACGTTCTCTTGACAATGGATGAAGATGACATTAAACCTGGGCCTTCTGGAACGGAAACCGTGGCAGATATTCATGGCTTGGAAATGGATCCGCCACACGTCCGAATTCTTTATGTAGATCCTTCTGGATCTGTGAGGAGTTTCATTACCGTGAGAAAGATTTTGAGAGGGAAGTTGCGGTGAAACGTGAATGAACGTCCGCACTTGCAAGTCCGGCACCTGCCTGTAGGAGTTCTGGAAGAATGATGATGCAATCAACTCAGACACTACCAGAAGTGGTAGTATTAGACACTAATTTCTTCATCGCCTTGGAAGAAGCTGGTCTTCCTTCAATCTTGGAAAAACTAGAGGATTTTTGTAGTGATGTTGGAATGGTTGTTTTCACCCCAGATTCCGTCCCCAAAAGTGATGTTCCTTCTAAATTTCGTCAATTACGGGAAAAAATACCCAAGTACGTGAGATTGAAGGTAGTTAATCGAAATTCGAGATTTTGGAAAAAAACAGCTCTTGATGCTTTCAAGAATAGGTTGATTCGGGCAGATAAAGATCCTGCTGATATTGATGTTATCGTGTTAGCACGTGAATTCTATGCGAAGGGGAAAGTGGTAGCTGTTGTCTCTGATGATGAGGGAGTTGCCCGGGCCGTCAACGAACTATCAGAGTTCAAGGGGATTCAACACTTTTCATGTGGAGCTTTCTTGTCAGTGCTGGCAGCTACAGCTAGGGAAGAATATCAGGCCATTCTTGACGATGCAGTCGAGAAAGTTTTCCGGAAAACGTGGTCTTACAAGCGGCGGACGAGACGCTACATTGACTTGAAACTCTTGGCAGAAGATTTTCTTGATACTGCACGATTCGTGAGGTCCGCCGTGAAGAGACAGGCCCTACAGGCATCAGCAGCACTGGTAGATCCTACTGCCGTACTAGAACCTACGAACTATTTTGAGCAATTGGTCCTGCTGTTAAATGGCTGCTCTGAAGCTCGTGAAGAAAATAACATCTATGAGGCAGAGCAAGCTGAAATCCGTGTCACGTTGGAAGCTCCCAAAATTCTTTCTCAAATTAGAGATCTAGAGATGCGTGAGATTGCCCAAAAATACATGCATTCAGTGCTTTTTGAACATCACACGTGGATGTTTCAAGGTTATCAGCAACGACAAGAGATTGTTCAGGCCCTAGTGCACATTCAATCCTGTTTGACCCATCTCAAGTTCATTGATGTGGCAACAGAAGCCCTGGAAAATCTCCTAGCATTACGTGGTCTTCTCTTTCTCTTATTAGGACAGATTGATTCAGCTCTAGAGTCCTTTGAGAGCATTGCAGTGTCTGAAGACCAACCAATGTCGACAGTACAGTTACTTGGTCTCATCGTAGCTCTGGTTGCTAAGGAACGTTTTCAAGAAGCCATGAAATTAGTGAGAAGATACCCAGACCTGAAAGAAGGTCTCATTGACTCCATTCGTGGATATTCTAACATTGCCTTCCATCGCGGACAACAACGCTTGGCAATGAACTTGTTGGAATTTTTGATTCTTACTTTTCAGAAGGATGTGGAATTGGTTCTTTCGGCTGCTGAAAGACTGTTTATTTTGTCAAGATATCGTCCAGATGTTCCTCGAAAAGAGACATATTTGGCTTTGAGAAAACTATTAGGAAAGAAATATCAAGATAACACGAGAAAATCTGTCAAGAGAGCTTGGCAGCAAGCAGTTCCTATAGAAATAGGCCTTCTCAACGATAAAAATTACACGAAAGGTTTTACAGCACGAGAATTGGAAGAATTAAGAGCATTTCAAGGGCCTTATTACGTGTTTGAAATCCGAAAATTTGAAGAACAAAACTTGATGCACGTGTTCGTATGGAATGAACCTCTAGCTTGTGGTTGGAGACACATCATTTCGTTAGATTATTATCCAGCTTTTGAAAAAACATTCTCATTCAAGTACATGAGCGGAACAATTACTAAAATATCAAGAAAGACAAAAACAGATCCTGATATCATCCGTGGAACCATTCACGTTAAGAATCCTGTAATTCAAGTCACACTGTTCGCAGCTACTTGGTAATTTTTCTTTTCACTGATTCATTCATTTATTTATTTGTCTTCTTATATTTTCTTTTTACCTCTTTTTTACTTCTTTTTCATTAAAAAATTCTTTTTCTTCTGAAATTGTCAGAAGGTCACCAAAGACTCTCTCTTTGTTGATCTTGTTGTGTAAGCCATATCATTAACGAATTCGGAACATTTATTAATGACAGAATGGCAAGGATACTTGGTTTGTTTTATTCAACTAAACAATTGGGAAAGAGGATGAAAATAATAAGTGTTAAGTTACCAGAGCAATATGTCGAAATTCTTGATCAATTAGTTAATGAAAATGTTTTTGAAACCAGATCAGAAGCTATACGCTTGGCTATAAAGAAATTGTTGCAAGAAATGGAGAGATTACAACCCGAAGAATAATTATCCTCTCGTTCATCTCTTGAATGAAATATGATTGACGGTGGATGATTTTCCTTATCTCTTTTAACTTGGAGAATTGGCAATCTTTTTTTACGATGGTTGCGAAACGATGTCTGATGATCATGCTTCCAGGTATCACGAGGGAACAAATGGTTACTGTTGATAAAATAATGATGAGAGAACTGGGGATTGCCGTCGAGTTGATGATGGAGCAGGCTGGTGAAATTCTTGCACGATTTTCATTGATTCGTTTGAACATAGAACAACCTTTGGCAGTTGAAGGTGATGGTAGCTTCCCCGCCTTCATTGTTTTAGCGGGAAGTGGTAATAATGGTGGCGGGGGACTGGTTGCTGCAAGGCGGCTAAAAGGATGGGGAGTAAAGGTATCAGTCGTTTTACCAAGGGGCTTAATGGCATTGAATCCCATTCCTAGGGAACAAGCTGAACGCGCTAAAAAAATCGGTGTATCTCTTATTGACTCGTTGCCAGAATCCGTCTCAACGGATATTTTCGTGATAGATGCTTATTTAGGCTATAATTATCATCCACGATATGATCCCATTACAATGGAGGTGTTTGAATGGTTACGCAAGAGAAAACACGTGATCTCTCTTGATGTTCCTTCAGGACTCGATGTTAATTCTGGAGTACATGACGGGGAATTCAACCCAGAAGCAACGGTCACGTTAGCCTTCGTGAAGAAAGGTCTTCTTCTCTCTAATCAGTGTCACGTTGGCGAGTTAATGGTAGCAGATATTGGAGTGCCATCATGGATATATGCATCACGCCTGGGAATCACGTGGACCAAGCCTTTCTCCTTGGAATCACTTGAACAGCTAACTAATTCTTTCTCACGAATTGATCTTTTGAAAACAGGTCGAATTATTGACGAAGAAACTGGTTTGATGGGTTGGAAGGGTGATATCGCTTGAAAACATTGATAAAATGAGGACGCGGGAAGTGTTATAAAACATCGGACTTTTCTTTTCCACGTGACCCATTTCATCTTTTCTCTTCACTATAGGTAAGGAGGTATTATCGTGTTTTTCCTCAAGCGGTTTCGTAAAAAACGACCTACTAAACCTGAATTCGAAGATGTTTTTTTCATTAAAATCATCCCCTTGAATGTTAGATCGCAGCCATTCATCTATAGTGCCGTGATGGTCATCGGATTCCTGCTCCTAGATGTTGCTTATTTCGGTGGTGGTGTTACCGTCATTACTTACTTGGCCTGGATGGTCGCCTTTTTTGTTGCTTGGTTTATCTTAGTGAAAATCAACATTCTTCATTATATGGGCCGAACATTGTATTATGTTGCACGATGGAATGTCTTCAAGTTCTTTAACTTACTTCCAGGGATTGATAGCGGTGATTTCTGGGTGGTAGAAGAATATGGTGAACCTATAGACCTCTCTTCAAGGAAACATTGGGTTCGTTTCATGAAAAGAAAGTCATTTGATTTTTTCATCTTGTTTCCAGGAACCTTTGCTTTTTTAATGCGAATCTTCATCTGGTTAATTGATAAAGATGGTAACGTGAGCGAATTATCAATTGTTTTGGGCATCTTTCTTTTTCCTTTAGCATATTTTCTTTTGATGATTCCCATTTGGATCATTGAGGATAGCGGCATCAAGATTGTCGAGAAGAGGGCCATTATTTATCAGGAATTTGACGATGAAAATCTTTTTTCCACGTCTATGGAGACCATAGAGGATGTTACTACATTAGGAAGAGTCTTTCGTCGTTTAGTCACTTATTTCGTGGGAATTCCATCCCTCTTTTGGTTCGCTGATCGAGTCATCCAAGCTTCCAAGGAACAAGTCTCTGGAAATAGAGTGCTTGATCCAATCGTGCAGTATGCAACTAACGTGGTTGGGGCGACCATTGTCATTTTCATCATCATTGTTGCTGGATTTCCCTTGTTGTATCTGAGCACGATCTTGTATTATAACAAGTATCATGAGAAATACGTGAATGATCTCCGGGTAAGCGCACTAGAAGGGATAAAAGCGGCACGGGAAAGCTCCGTTATCATTGGAACCTTGACCTTGAAGACTTTGATCACGGCTGACACGCAATCTTACATCAAGCATGTTGAAGGATTAAAGAATAGAATTTTGCAAAAATGGAGAGCACTGACTTGATAAAACTTTTAAGCATCATCGATTACTGAATCGTAGTGAACATCCATGGCTTCCAAGGAATTAACTCCAGGATCAAAACTAAGAAAAGCTTTAGATGAAGAAAAGCCCTTGCAAGTCGTTGGCACCATTAATGCCTTGATGGCCATCATGGCCGAGAAAATAGGCTTCAAGGTAATATATTTATCGGGATCTGGAGTTGCTTCAGCGTCGTATGGTCTTCCAGATCTCGGAATTACTACATTGGACAACGTGGCTGAAGATGCACGAAGAATCACAGATGCCGTTAGTCTACCTTTGTTGGTAGATATTGATACGGGATTTGGAGGCACCGTGTTCTCAATACAACGGACCATTCGCACACTAGAAAAAATAGGTGTCGCTGGTGTGCACATTGAAGATCAGATCATCCAGAAACGTTGTGGTCATCGACCTGGAAAGATGGTGGTATCGATAGAAGAAATGTGTGATCGCGTGAGAGCTGCTGTTGATGCAAAAAAGGATCCAAATTTTATGGTTATGGCTAGAACCGATGCCTATGCCATTGAAGGTCTAGAAGGAGCAATCCAACGAGCAAAGGAATACGTGAAAGCTGGAGCTGATGCGATATTTGCAGAAGCTCTTCAGTCATTAGACGATTATAAGGCTTTCACTAAAGAGTTACGGGTACCGGTGCTTGCTAACATCACTGAATTTGGTAAGACTCCATTATTTACGTTGGAAGAATTACGAGAAGCCGGTGTAGCAATGGTATTGTATCCTTTAACCATCTTTCGAGTGATGAATAAGGCAGCAGAGGAAACTTATCGAATTCTAAGAAAAGAAGGTACTCAGAGATCTTTACTTTCACGAATGCAGACGAGAGAAGAATTGTATCAGCTCATAAATTATTATTCCTATGAGGAATTAGTCGATCGGTTATATGGAAAGAAAAAAGATGAGCAATGATATTAGGAGGTAAGGAAAATGGGCGAGCAAAACGAAGGAATCGTGGCAATTGGTTTAAGAGGAGTAAAAGCTGGCCAGACATCCATCTGTACTGTTGGTAGGGAAGGTCATGGGCTTCATTATCGTGGGTATTCCATTGAAGATTTATCACAACACAGCTCGTTTGAAGAAGTAAGTTATCTTCTTCTTAAGGGGAAATTACCCACGAAATCAGAATTAGAATCTTGGAGTGATTCGTTGCAGCAGTATCATAATCTCCCCGAGCCGTTAAAGCGAGTTCTGGAACAAATTCCATCCAATGCACATCCAATGGACGTGCTAAGGACAGGAGTTTCAATGCTGGGTACTTTAGAGCCAGAGAGAGATTTTTCACAGCAAGATCAGATAGCATTGCGCATTCTGAGCATTCTTCCTTCAATGATAGGATATTGGTATTTCAAGACAAGAGGGAAGGAAGCCACACTTGATGCTGAAGTCTCATCTCATGCAGAATATGTCATGAGAATGCTCAAGGAAAGTGATCCTACCCCAAGTGAAGTTAAGATGATGGATGTGGCCCTCATCTTGTATGCTGAACATGAGTTCAATGCTTCTACTTTCACAGCAAGAGTCTGTGCTTCCACGTTATCTGACTTTTATTCTTGCATTACCGGCGCAATTGGCACTCTCAAGGGACCATTACATGGCGGCGCAAACGAACGTGCGATGGAGTACATTTTGAACTTTAAGACTCCAGAAGAAGCTATAGAGGGCACCAAGGATCGTTTAACTAAGAAAGAGAGGATTATGGGGTTTGGTCATGGTGTATACAAGGTTCGTGATCCTAGG
>JAJRXH010000179.1 GCA_024276395.1 archaeon | reverse complement strand
TTCGCTGGAAACAAACTGGCAAGCTCATTCAACACCAGTCTGTCATAATGAAGTAATCCAGAGAACGACTCGACCAAAAAGCAGATTTTTCACGTTCATTCATAAGCAGACGCTTGATCCTGCCGCATACCATGGCAAGCTGCCAAGCATCCAATAATCGTTTCATTCTCCGAACCTGTGGATCATCAACGGTCCCTCACATAGAATGTAATTCCATCAAGGAACAGAAAATTCGATCATACAAGAGCTGCAGCAAACATCGAGGAGATTCAACAAGTAATGCACGCTCTGATGTGAAGTCCTCGCTTGGCTCAAACAGTAACCGTAACACTCGCCGTTTTCGTGTGTCATCAAATCCGAAGAAGCCATCCCGTTACCCCTTGGCATTCACCACGTGATGATTGACTTGGGAGAACTTCCTTTTTATTGATCTCGCATCATTCCTTCAACTGAAACCAAAAAAAGAAGAACAATATAAACTAGAAGTTAGAAGTGATTTTGTTTTTTGATGTTCCATCAACCATCAACACCCTGCCTACAACCGCAGCTTGTCACGACAAGGAACTAGAACGAGCATTCTTGGAAACAATGGACATTATCTTGAGCAGCAAAACGTTAAACAGAACTACGTAACTAAAAATCTCCATGGTGGACAAGATATCTATTGCCAACCATCGCAGTAACAATAAAAGGTCCTCGATTGGTCGGTGATCCACGAAAAAGAACTCATGTGTCTCAAGAATGACATTTCCCACATTGCCAATGAGAGCAAGGACCAACACGGCAACAAGAAGCCAGTATTGCCACGGAATGGTGATTCGTATCGGTCGTGGCCAGTGAATGTCGAACGTCCACGTTGGGTCACGCAAGAACGGCGAGCTTACACCAAGCGCCCGGGCAAAACCATTGACACAGCCCACCGTGACCACCAAGAAACACCCACTAGACATTCCCATGGCCATGAACGTGTAAAAATCAAGACCATAAAAGACACGAAATCCCAGGATATCACTTGAAAAATACCGCCCACCTATCTTGCCTTGAAGCCATTCGAGGTGATGACTGATCATTTGAGACGCAATGAGATCCGCAATCATGTAGGCAAAGAACAGCAAGAAGAAGTTAACAAGACCCTGGACAAGGGAGAGCAACACGAACACCTTGGATGCCGTGGCAGTTCCGCCTTGAAAGGACGCATTGTTCTTGCTACTGGAAAGAGGATGGCCACTCACGGGAACCAAGATCATCATCACCATGATGCCGAGATAGGCTGGAAACAAGCGTGGCATCACCACGATCGCGAAAAAATAGAAGTCAAGAGAGGAAAGAATGAGGAGCACGAGGTACAGCAGCACGTGTCCGTGAATGATCAACGAAAGGGGAAGTTTCCGCGTGATCAGCAGCACGAGGTAGCCAAGGAGGCCACCAATCGTGACGACTTCAAGGAATCGCACGACCAGGGAGAGGGGACTGGGAAGAAAAATGGGAAATTGCAGCGTGAACACCATGATGCTCCGCTCTAGGCCTGAAAGGATCAACGCGATGGTGATCACTCCCACGAGGAAGAAAGAAATCCCCCGTCTTGTCAGCAAGACGGAAGATCGCACCTTCATTCCCTCAACGTATCCCGTGTCGTCACTCTGACCAGAATCTTTCATCTTACTTCCACGCCCCTTTCATTTTTCTTTCCTCATTCAATGACATAACGAAGGTCACCGCTGCCGCCGCCACCGCCACCACTTGAACTGACAACGTGCACGGTGAATGGATCCGTTTTCATCAAGAGATCATAATCATGTATAAGATAATAGTACAGCAAGCCATATGGATAGTTATCCGCATCTACTTCCGCTGTCAACCACAAGGAATACGTGTAATCTCCCTCAGCTGGATTCATTTCCGTATAATACCTGAACTTGAGAGTATAGTTGCGACCCACTTCCAAATTTTCTGGACTGTTGATTTTCCATTCATATTCAGGATCATCTGCTGGATCGGGACAGAAAAATGGCCAACATTCCGGTCGATCTGCACCAGCTTCGGAATCTGGAATGTCCTTACTAATCAACTCATAGTTCCAATAACCAAAGATGTGTTCCGTCGTGCCCCCAGCCTCGCGTATTTCAATTTCATGAATGTATGCTATTTTTTTATGCTTGTCAAAATAATCAATGAAGGCTTGATCTGCGATGAACCACGTGGTGATTATGAGATTGTAATAGTAGCCTCCCGTTCCCGTAACTTTTTCCACCGAATACGTCAATCCATATTGATCTGGCGAAAAGTCAAAATCACTGCCAGGGGTATCATCTTTCTGGGCCAAGGGAATGATGACTTCTGGATTTCGATAAAGAACATCCACTCGCCGATGAACCAAGTCCCTCAAGACAGTTAAGTCTCTTGATGGCAGCAGGCCTTGCCTCGCCAACAAGTAAGCCGCGTACAATCCAGCAAATTCCGCATCTAAAAGCCCCTCAAAGGCGACAATGTCTTTACCTTGCAAGGCTGACGATTCTAACTTCAATAAAGTGAGGGAATCGCACGCCAGAATGACGTGACGACTTACTCTTGTTCTGCTGAGGAGTGTAGCCATATCCTTCCACGATATGATGCGAGCTTGATTCCAAGTGATGCCCGCATCGCTGCTATGTCCCACCCAGATGATGACATCCACGTCACTTTCTACAATGAGGGAGGTGTAAGAAGGATCGTAGTTGATGACGATGAGTTGCGGGAGGAAGGACTTGAGCATATTCAAGGCAAGTCTTTCCGCACGTGACTGTCCAAACATCACGACTAACGGATTAACACGAGGATGGTCATTCTTTATCAGAAAATCTTGATCGTACGACACCTTGCCAAGGGATGTCGCTGCAGAGAAATCTCGTCCGAGAGTATGAGGAATAGCAACCATGGGTACCAGCAAGATTAGAAGCAAGCTAATTCCTAAAAGAATCTTCGGATTTCGGATTTCGGATTTCGGATTTCGAGTTTCTCCACTCACTCTTGTCACGTCCTCCACGTTCAAACACCTCATCCTCGCTGAATGGTTCCTCGTTCTGAACCCGTCCCATCCGCCATTCTGGTGAAGGGCACGAGCTTAGCGCGTGAGTTCTCGAAGACATTTTTTAAAGCCTTAGCGAAGGCGGAGGTATCAAGATCGATTCAATTGATCGCCTCTGGAAAAAAACTATATCAGACTGACTTAGAGAAGAAAAATTCAAGAAATTACTCCAAAGTATTTTAACAATCAACTGATCGTGATTCACCCCGAGTTAGAAAACATTATGATGCATCTCGACCAATACCCATTGAATGAACACTTGAAACGCAAGCTTCCGCAGCATACTTTGCACTCCAAGGATAGCCGTCATTGCCCACGTAAAAAACCAGAATTCCGTCATTTCACAAGGTATCTCGATGTATCACTGACACTGCTTGTCATCATCGTTCCTTCAGATCTTACTCGCTACTTAGTATGGTTTTGGCCATCGTCCTCGTCGTCAATGAAGTGTCACCACTGATAACGAGAGTTCATCTTCAATCATAAGAATAACAGACCCAATGAAATCAATGCTGGGGAAAGAGGCTACTAAATAAGGAGAAGAGAATTACGAATTTGGCAAATCATTAACACCATTAATAATTACCATTTCCGAGAAACTGAAAAAAATAGAGATTTAAAGTTGCCGTTCAATTTTCCAAAATTTACTCAAAAATGACGATGTCACCACCCGTGGGATAAGGTGCAGGTACCTTTTTAGGCTTTAGACCTTTAGTTTGCCAAAAAATTTCTGCAAGTTTTTGGACGAGTTCTATCAATTTTTTTGCGGCCTCTTCATCAACACGTTGGCGTGCCGCCGACGCTTGCTTGAGAATATCCCAAACAAGTCGATGTAGCTCTGGGTACTGGTCAAGATGTTCTGGTTTAAAATAATCACCCCACAGAACACGAACTTCGTGCTTGCAAATTTCTGCGTGCTCTTCCTTCACGGCAGTATATCGTGCGAGCTTGTGGTAATACTCAGGATCATTTTCATCCAACTGTTGTATTAAGTGCACCATTCTAAGGACTGTATGAGCGGCTAGCTGCATTGGATAGGCATCATAAATTGAACACGGAATATCACAGTGTGCATGAGCTTTTTCGACCTTAATCAAGTTCTTAATCAATGTCTTCATTTCTTAATCACCTAGTCATATTTAATCTATCTTTCACGTTCAAGAGACTTTCCACAATAGGATCTTTTAAACATTATCTTCTGGTAAAAGGAGGAGATCTAATGAATAACCATATATTCAATAATTACATGAAATAGAGATTATTTATTGTTCTACTGAAAGTATTGTAATTAACTAGCAAGCATGTTGACATTAATTCCCATAAAAGCAACTAATTTTTATTTTTGACCTTGATAATAAAGGTCATTTCATCAACTTCCATAGTATATCTTGC
>JAJRXH010000178.1 GCA_024276395.1 archaeon | reverse complement strand
CGCACGAGCACCTTGAACAACAAGACCAGCGTCCAGACGATGAGTAACAGCAGGAGTGAATGGGCTTCAATGCCGTGGGGATTGCATGAGGGAAGATGTTCCATTCACCCCCAATTCTGATTTAAGCCAGAGAACGAAACTGAACTTCAACTTTCCAACGCCACAGATACGCCTGAATGATTTGCTTGATCGTGGCAGAGAAGAGAGCTGTCCACGACAACACGCGTTCCTCCACGATACCGTCCGTTCGACGACGATGAACCACGAACACTCATGCTTCAATGGGGCCACTAGGACGTTCGGTCCCCACCACGGCAAGATGATCCTCCACGCCAACCCTGTTTTTCAAACTCCGTTATTTGAGAATCAAGTCCGATTTTTTACCAATGATGATCCACGTGGGGATTCGTGACGAGAAATCGTGAAACGAATATGCTGGCTTGCTGCTTTTTATCGTCACGGCTTCCAAGCACGGCAACAATAATGCGCATCAACACGTTTTTTGTCGATTCATTTCGAAAAATAACGGACTTTAAGAACGAGGACATCAAGCCCCTTGAGGCCCCTCATTCACGATCTTTCGTTAGTGGCTCGTGCCAATCGCCTGATTGAGGGCTTGGCGTCCCGTAGCGTGAGCGCCAGTACCATGAATGAAGCGGAGAAACGTGACGAACGTGAGCTTTCTTTCGTGCATTCTCATCGAGGTGGTAGGTTTCAACGAGTCGTTTCACCAGCGAATCAGGGATGATTTTCACGAGACGAACACGTGATTCGAAGCGTAACCATTTTCGGACTTTCCTTCCCCGCAAGATCATAAGTATTACCACTGACTGGTCTGTTTCCTTATGAATTGATAGAATCGGTCATATCCCCGCGATGTGGAAAGGAAGGAAAATATCGAATGTTTCAAGTCAGCACGCGCCAAAAAAGTGCCTTACAGTACTAGAGCATTCCCTTTCCTTTGATATTTAAAAAAAAGAACCATACTTGAGTATATTTTGAAAAGAGAGAATTAGGCAAGTTTCTTCCTATTTTTAATGTTAAAAAGAGGTTTTCTTTCATCACGACACTGGTAGTACATGAGAGGTAAGTTTATTAGGAGATGGCAAGGCAAAGTAGATTGTTGGAAAATTAAATTTTTTCGATAGAATTCAATGTTAAGTAATTCCACCTCCCAGCATCGTCAAAAGCTGGAGGAATGGGTTTATGACCCTAAGAAAATATCTATGTCGTTTAGATCATAATGATAGAATAAAAATCTGCTTATTATTGAAGGAACATCCAATGAGATTCAGCGAATTACAATCTGCACTTCAAATCTCAAAATCACAGCTAACCTATCACTTAAAAAAATTAACATCGTCATCATTGATTGAAAAAAATAACAATCATTCCTACCAATTGACCAATCAAGGTTTATTAATCATTTGCTCCCTATTTTCTGACAGCTTAATTGATGAACTGCTAGAGTGGCTGAAACAAAACCCACAATGCCTGCTCCCCGAGGATATTGCCAAGTTCTTGTGGTTCGACACGGAAAAGCATCAAATTCTTCGTTCATATTACGTGTTACACGATGTCCTAAAATTTCTAGAAAAAAAACGACCACGGTCCATCCTAGTTGCACTGGATTGCCCCATTTGGGAATCTGATATCGCCGTGCAATCATTACTTCTAGAAATGCTCGCTAATAATGATTCAAGAATTCTTCTTCGTAATCCACCGACTCAATTCAAGTTCATCAAACCTTTTCACTCAAGGTTACGAGTAACTGCGACAACGCTTCTCAATTTTGCCTTTATCGTCATAGACGAAGAGATCGTCTACATCTCTTTTTACGATCGATCTTATCGATTATTATCTACTTTGGGATTCATTAGTACATCATCTTCGCTAGTTGATTATTGCATTGCCAAGTTCAATGAAATTTATGATACAATCCCGGTATTTGATCCTAACTCTGCTTCTCTCATTCCCGTTCCAGAAGACAATGAATCACTACAGACCTAGAAATCTTATCCCGGAGGAATTTTTAAAGATCAGACCTACACGTGACAGTCAAAAATATTTTTTATCGTTGAGAGTTATGCAGTTCTCCCCGTCATTTAAAAGATGTTTTTAAAAATCCACTCGTTCATT
>JAJRXH010000177.1 GCA_024276395.1 archaeon | reverse complement strand
TATTTTGTATCGCACTTTTAAATATGACGGTAAACAAATATATCGAAAGGTTTTTATACAAAGAAAAGATATATTTTTTTGAGATATATTCTCAACAGATGGTTAATGTGGAATGGATGTCGAAATGGTGTACCTACAATCAATAAATACACTTGAGGTGATGATTTATGACTAAAAATGCCGAAAAGATAAAACTAAGAATAGAAGGAATGACATGTGCATCATGTGTCGCTAGCATTGAAAATTCTCTGAAAAAAGTCCCAGGAATTGAGACAGTTTCCGTAAATTTAATGACTGAAACTGCTGATGTACAATTCAACTCAACAAAGCTTAATCTTGACGATATCATCTCGAAGGTCGAAGCCATTGGATATTCAGCAGAGCCTCTCATCGAAAAAGAATCCAACACGCTTACCTTGAACATCGGAGGAATGACATGTGCTAGTTGCGTGAAATCTATTGAAAATACCGTCAGCAAGCTAAAAGGAATAGAAAGTGTTACGGTGAATCTAGCAACAGAGCAAGCCACCATCAAGTATGATCCTAAAAGTCTTCAACCTAGAAAAATAGTTGAAGCCATTGAAGAAATCGGTTACACGGCTACACTTGGAGCAGAAGAGGTCGATGAAGAGAGACTGGCACGAATAGCAGAGATCAATAAATGGAAGAGAAAATTTTGGATTAGCTTGGCATTCACGATTCCAGTTTTCGTGTTATCAATGATCGTGATCGAACCATTTAGATCAATGCTTCCGACTATTGCCGCTACATTAGAGGAACCCAAAATCTTTCCTAGAGTGAAATGGCTTGATATACTCCTTCTTGTCCTAACTACTCCAGTACAACTAGGTATTGGATGGACTTTCTACGAAGGAATGTACAAGTCAGTTCGCCATGGCTCGTTTAACATGGATTCACTCATTGCCATTGGAACGTCAGCAGCCTATTTCTATAGCATCTTTTCCACGTTCTATCCATTCTTCAATCCAGCATTCACTGGCGAAGTTTTCTATGAAACGGCAGCCCTACTAATCACTTTTGTCGTGCTTGGTAGACTACTAGAAGCAAAAGCAAAAGGGAAAACATCAGAAGCAATAAGAAAATTGATGAATTTGCAGCCAAAAACTGCCACGATCATTGCAGAAGATGGTACAGAAAAAACCATTCCAGCAGAACTGGTCGAAGTTGGTGACATTCTCCTCGTCAGGCCAGGTGAAAGAGTCCCCACTGATGGTGTGGTCATTCAAGGTTCAACATCCGTTGACGAGTCCATGCTCACTGGAGAAAGCATGCCAGTAAACAAAGAGGTTGGAGATGAGGTAATTGGCGGAACAATGAACAATGAAGGAATGATAAAAGCACGAGCAACAAGAGTAGGTAAAGATACCGCTCTGGCCCAAATCATCAAGCTCGTGCAAGATGCACAGTCATCCAAAGCACCAATCCAGGATTTCGCAGATAGAGTGTCCCAGTACTTCGTTCCTGGTGTCATCATCATAGCTGTATTCGCATTCTTCTTCTGGTTACTTATTACCAGTACTGGTATTTTCCCAGTAGACCGCCTTCCAGCTGGAACAGGGCCATTCTTATTTTCATTTTTGATCGGAATTTCTGTATTAGTCATTGCTTGTCCCTGTGCACTAGGATTAGCAACACCGACCGCCGTGATGGTCGGTACTGGAGTCGGTGCAATGAACGGCATTCTGATAAAGGGGGGCGAGCCATTAGAAACAACTCACAAGATCAATGCTATCATATTCGACAAAACCGGAACTCTTACACATGGAAAGCCCGTGGTAACTGACGTCCTCATTATGAATCCTCGATTCTCAGAAGAAGAAGTAATTTTTCTGGCTGGATCTTCCGAAAAAGGCTCTGAACATCCACTTGGCAAGGCAATTGTCAATCATGCAATGGAACGTGTAAAGAGTCTAGAAGAACCCAGTGAATTCGAAGCTATCAAAGGAGAGGGAATTGTCGCTAAGGTTTCAAAGCGCTCCGTTCTTCTAGGTAACCGCAGACTACTCAAGGAACGAAACATTCCCATCCCAAATGAGGTAGAAGAAAAACTGAGACTTCTCGAAAATCAAGGAAAAACAGCCATGTTATTAGCCATTGACAGTGAAGTAGCTGCCATCATTGCTGTCGCTGATACTGTAAAGCCTGAATCCAAGACAGTCATAAAAAAACTTAACGAGATGGGAATCAAGACATGGATGGTTACTGGAGACAATGAAAGAACGGCTCGGGCAATTGCAAGTCAAATAGGCATTGAAGACGTCTTTGCCGAAGTTCTTCCAGCTGAAAAGGTCGAAAAAGTGAAGGAGCTACAGGAACAAGGATATATAGTTGCCATGGTTGGTGATGGAATCAATGATGCCCCTGCTTTAGCCCAAGCTGATGTGGGAATAGCCATTGGTTCAGGTACAGATGTGGCCATCGAATCTGCTGATATCATCTTGATGAAAAACGACTTGCGAGACGTGTACACTGCAATTCACTTGAGCAAGAAGACCATGCAAAGAATCAAATTGAACATGTTCTGGGCATTAGGTTATAATTCTGCGGGAATCCCCATCGCCGCTGGCGTGTTGTATCCACTGTTCTCAATAACTTTACCACCAGAACTCGCTGGCTTGGCAATGGCATTGAGTTCCGTCTCTGTCGTCACGAGCAGCCTTCTCTTGAGGCGATACAAGAAGCCTGAAATCAAGATCTAAGTAAAACTTTTTCCATCTCTCTACCCTTTTTTCAAATAATATCATTAATTGGTGATTGTATTGGTTTCGCTAGCAAAGGAAAACTTATTTCATGAAAAATTCAAGATCATTCTCAGTATCGGAGGTGTTGTTCTCAGCATTTTCTTAATTCTATCTCTATCAGGAGTCTACTACAGTATGGACGTGATGATGGACAACATTGTAAATAAGGCAGATGCAGATTTATGGGTCACTTCAGAGGGAGCCGCTGGATCTCTTCATAGCCCTTCACTACTGCCAACTAACATTCAAGAAAATCTTACTCAAATAGAAGGTGTACAATCAGTAGCCCCACTCATTCGGATGCCTTTCACCACGGAAATCGGTGGTTCTAAAATCTTGCTTTACATCAACGGCTTTGACGTGAATAGTAAAATGGGAGGCCCTTGGAAAACTACTAAGGGACTTTCAACACCAAAAAGAGGAGAAGTTATCATTGATCGCGTTCTCGCCGCCAAGAGTGATCTTACTATCGGAGATAACATCTCTATCGTGAACAAGCAATTTAAAATTGTTGGAATTTCCGATGAGACTAATATGATGATAGCTTATATGGTATTTATGACTTTTGATGATGCTCGATCTTTTATGATCGAAAACATCACTAACTTCTTTCTTGTTAAGATTGACTCAAAATATGACCTTGATACTGTAAAAAAGAGCATACAACAAGAGCTTCCCATTGTTTCTGTAAGAACAAGTGATGAAACTGCCCAGGAGTACAAGGATGAAATCCTTGGCAGTTTTCTTCCTATTCTCTACATCTTAAGCTTGATTGGTTTTCTGGTGGGACTGCTAGTAATCGCTTTATTGCTCTACACTCTCACCTTTGAAAAAGCACGAGAATATGGTATCGTGAAAGCCATCGGAGCAACAAATTCCTACTTGTACAGGATTGCCCTATCCCAGGCTCTCATCATTGCCTCATTAGGATTCGCCATAGCCATCTTACTCTACAGCCCAGTCATGTACATCATCCAAAGCCTCATTCCTGAATTCGTGGCAAAACTCGACACGAATCTAATCATTGTTACCTTGTTTTCAACAATAATCGCTGGAATCGTGGCTTCTCTCATTCCAATGAAAAAATTAGCCGCTATA
>JAJRXH010000176.1 GCA_024276395.1 archaeon | reverse complement strand
CTGGCCATGATAGCATGTGGAGGTGATGATTTGTCTGTTTTGCTAAATACTTCTTGTTTGATATTTAAGTCCTCAAAAATAGCCTCAATGATGAGATCTGCATCTTTTACAGCTTCTTCAAAATTTGTAGTGGTTTTAATTCGATTGAATGCCTTTTGCGCGTCTGAAATGCCAATTTTACCTCTTTGAATTCCTTGCTGCATGTATTCCCGAATTCGGTTCAAACCATTTTCTAAGAATTCATCTTTTAGATCATTCATCACGACCTCATATCCAGAGACCGCATGGACATATGCAATTCCTGATCCCATCAGACCGGCGCCAATGATGGCTACTTTTTTTATCTCCATTGCTTATCACCAATTCTCCATCTACTGATCGGCTTTATATCTTTTTTGCGCGTCCAATTCTTCCAAGAACTGCTTGATGATGGCGAATAGCGTGGTTTGATGCTTCATCATGTCGTGAGATGCGCCTGAAATTATCATCCGCCTGATCCATGGATATTTTTGAGAAGGAAGGTATCGTTCGATATCACTTCTTGTAATGTATTCGTCTTTGTCTCCAAATATGGCCAAAATTGGAAATTCTGGGTGTTTTCTTGCCATTAATATGGCATGACTTCCTGCTATTCCCCTCCTTATGTCTTTTAATCTTAAAGTGAAGCCGAAAAACTTGAAATTTTGAGGTTTACCAATCATTCCCAATATTGAATCTAGATACGAGAGGAGATAAAAGGAGAAAAACTTGAGTGCTCCATACATTTGTATGATTCCTCTCTTAAAAGATGTTCCATGTGATGGTGGAACAGAGACAAATATTCCAGCTTTCATCTTGAATCCCCGTTCTACGACGTGCATGAGTGTCACTCCCCCTAGTGAGTGTCCTATTCCAATTATAGAAATTATTTCTTTTGGTTTCAGGTTAAAAGTCATTCTGATAATTTTTTTTCCCTTAGTTACCGTGGCAATGAATTGGTCGGCTTGCTCTTTGGGGAATTCAAACGTCCCCGTGCTCATTCCAGAGCCTAATTGGTCATATAAAAGAACTGGATAGCCTATATTTGCAAAGAAACGAGCAAAATTGCGATATAAGGGAAGACTTGATGAGAATCCACGGCTATCCATCCAAGCAATCCATATCAGAAGATACGGTTTCAAGCGCGATTTTTTATTTGGGAGCCAAAGTTCGCTATAAATAGCTCCTCTCTTTCTTAATTGAACTTGGAAGATTCTCGTGATTATCTGTTCTTCATTCTCCTTCATTTCTAATTTCAACTGTGACTATTTTAAACATCTTGAATGATTCTATGATTGATAGTGTACTTGCTTGTATTGATTGAAACATTCGCACCAGCATTGTTCTAAAGAAAAAACAGGTGTAGGAGCAAAATCTTAAGAATTAAGTTCATTAAAGTAGCGTCGGTGAAATTTCGGTTTTAGGAATATTGAAGTCGTTCCTCCACGCGTTCTAATCGTTCAGAGAGGAGTCTTAGGGATTCCTCGAGCGCCTTGACTCTTTGTTCTAGGTCTTCTAGTTGTCTTGAAGATGCAGCTGACTGCTGCTGTTGTATTTCGTCCATTCGTGCATTAACCTCGTTTACTAGACGCTTGACGACAGCATCCTGGTATGGTTCAGCAACTTTTCCATAAGCCTCAGCCTCACGTAAGACAGAAATGAGGCCCTTTCGGATGCTTGTTTCTTGTAAATTAACCAACGAAGTTGAAGCAACAATAGATCCTCTTAAAAGTAAATTCATTTTATAGCCAGATCCACTTTCCAATGGGACAATTTGGACTGTAAATGCGACTCCAGGTATGGGAACTTCAACTACCATTTAATCAATCCTCCATTTGGTCATTTTTAGAGCGTGGCTTTCATCAAGCCATATCCAGGAGATTCACCTAAAAACTCAATATCATCGGTGATAAACCCAATATTTTCTAATTCATCTGTTACTTCCTTTAGAATGAGTTCAAAGTCCTCTTCTTCGTCCTCATATGGATAGATGATAAATCCGACGATGATCTCAGCAGTATTATCTCCGGATTCTTCGTCAAAAAAATCGAGTTCTACCTTGAAATCCCTTGCTTCTCCTCTGAATCTTTCATTTAGGTTGTCTCGCACGGTAATCATATCAGCATCTAGGTCTTCAAATTGGACATCATCTTGGCGTTCCACGTGTCCTCTGAACAAATAATATGCCCATACAGGGCCTGGCTCAAAGACCATTGTCATATAACCCAACCTTGAATTAGTGATGAGTGTCTTCTCTTGGACACTTTTCTAAGGAGACATGGTTTTATCAACATTTAAAAAGATTAATGATAAATCCTCCGTAAGGCATATATGACGCGATTCTTATAGATATCAAACGGAATGAAGTCTACTTTTTGATTAGTTAGATGGATGTAATGTTCGAGGACTTTTAAGTTCACTAAGATAGAGTATTCAGAGTACCATTGAGGAGGTAATCTTGATATCAAGTCATTAAAGCCTATAGTGGAGCATTCTTCTAAGAAATGCAAGTTTTCCATTAGGAGATAATTAACTTTTTTGGTATTGACGAGTTGGACAGCTTCGATTAGACCTGAAACAACAAGAAAACAAAACAAACTGTTTTCATCTTGGTTGAAATGAGTAGTGTCACTAATGACAGAAATCCTAGAAGTTAGTGAACTTTTAATGCTTTCTTTATCGATGGATAATTGTTGTGAGAGGAATGTTAGAGTTTTTTGTGAGAGCACGTTTTTGTTATCAATAAAAGATATGGTAAGTTGTAAGAGATCGGCCATTTTATTGATGACAAGGTGGGAACCTGGAATTGGTATTCGTGTTGAATGGTAGCGATCAATGATTTGGTCAATTGGCTCATAAAACTGTTGCTGTAACAAACTCCTTAGAAGTTCTTCATCGAGTTGTGACAATAAGCTCCCTCTCGTAAGTCCATTTCTTCATCATTCAGAATTTGGCTTCTTCCAGCGGCTTCCCCAATTGATTATCTCCGAAATAATCTTTATGGTTTTCTTGGATTTGTCTTGCAATTCTTGCACGGAGGGAATGGTTGTTGCACCATCGATGTTATGAATTTTTGTTTCTTCTAATCCTGTAGTGTATTGAATTGCCATGGAAAGGATGGTATCGATCTCATTTATTAAAGGGATGAGTAGAGTGACAATTTCTTGTAAATTCTCCCTTTTTAAGAAAGTTCCAGACTCGAATACCTGAGCTGCGAATTCTTCCTGAGCTAGGGTTAATAATTGTGTAACTTTGCTAATATTCGATTTTAACTGTGTGATGATTGCTTTTATGGTATTGCTTTCCCATTCTGCATCTAAATCAAGTTCTTCTTTACTGATTATCGGCTCTGGAGTACTTATCTCTTGTTCAACTAGAGACATTTGGTTTTCTTCTCTTGATTCGATTGTATCTGCCCCTTTCACGATCTCAATTCTTCTAATGCTTTCATCAAGGCAACACACCATAAAATCCCATTCATTCTCGCTGTAGTCAATGGGAAAAATGGCAGTAATGGGCTCTGCAAACTCACCTACAGTAAATGTTCTATTTGCATTCCAGTCCCAGCAGCTGAGAGTGGCTTGATGTCCTATCAAGATTAATAGATCGTCTTTGCTAAAAGTAATTGATTTTATCGGGTCTGAAATCTTTGATTCTTGGATAATGACATTGTCTGGATATTTCACGAGATATATAGAGCCATCTTCACATCCAATGACCAATTTTCTTTGGTCATGGGAAATTGCCATTTCTGTGATAGGTTTTCCGAGATTCAGGAATTCTCTTGTCTGTTGTGGGTTTAAGCTAGTTGCTTTTATCGTACCATCGTCAGAAGCACTAAGGACCGTGCCGTCTTCTAGTGAGATGATCTTGTTGATGAAATCCTGGTGTACTTCATCAAGAGCTGCTAATATTTTCATATTTTCATAAAAACGAAGACTGAAATCACCAGAACATGCAACTGCAATGATATCAGTATTGTTAATAAAGGTCAGTGATGAAATTAACGGTAAACCCGTGATTAATCCTTGTGATGTCCCGTCTACATAGTTCCAAAATCGTAAGGTATCGTCATAGGACCCAGATGCGGCGATAGAGAGCTTAGGTAGAATGGTTATTGAGGATACAGCTTCTGAGTGACCGCCCATCTGATGTGATATTTCTCCTCTTTTTTTCAAGTCATATACATTTATCAGTCGGTCATTAGAGCCGCATACTAGTAGCCCCTTATCAAGGTCCATTGCTGCGACTTCGATGGTTTTTTTGTGCCCTTTAAATGAAAAAACTTCATTTCCATTCTCCATGGACCAGAATACAATTTCATTTTCTCTTAATCCTCTGGCTACCGTCATTTTATTTGGTTCGATTCGGACAACACTTCCAGTTATGCCGTGTTTGAGTTCAAGCAATGGTTCGGATTCTGTCAAAGAGAAGATTTGTAATGAATTCTCATAACCAACCGCGATCATATCTTCTTTTCCATGGAGTGAGACTGCTCCCAATTTTCCCTTAAATTTCGCTATCATTTCACCAGTGCTTGCTCTCCACACCAGAACTCGTTCATCATCTGCGCAGCTCGCTAAAATCTCTGAGGATAAGAAGCATAGTCCATTTACTTGTCCAAGATGGCCATTAAATGTCTCGTTATCTAGCGTGATGAGAGTTTTTCGTTTAGAGATATCGAGAATTTTGATATTTCCATTCCTCAAACCTACTGCAATGTTTGGTGAGGGATGCCAACTCAGAGATCTTCCTCCTAGTTCATCGATTTTCATTTGGAAAACTTCTTCTTTGGAAGAAGGATCGATTATTAAAAGACGATCTTCATAATCTACTAGTGCTAACTGGTTAGAATCTGGATTCCATGCTGATACTCCCCTTAACACGAACTGAGATGCAATTTGTGAGGTTTCATTCGTCTTTCTGTCATGGAGGTAGGCTTTGCTGGATTCAGAGGTGATGGCAACAATGTATCGGCCATTTGGAGAGATGCTAACTTCTTCAATTGCCTCTGACAAGAAGAAAAATGCTTTTTCCTGTGTTTTGGTTCGATAGTTCCAGAGTCGGACCGTTCCATCAAAACCACTTGATACCATCCACCTTCCATCTGGACTGAAATCCAACCCTAAGACTGCGAATAAATGTCCTTGCCATCCTTCTTTAATGATTTTCTCCTTGATCTGGTAATCTTTCATCTGCAGTTGCGATTTAATCATTTGATTATCGCCTTCCATGGTTTTGTCACATCTCATTTATTTGGAGAAGGAGATTATCTACTTGCTTAAACAGTTCTTCAGGGGTGCTTTCATTCAACAGCTCACGATCAGCAATTATTTGATCAACCTCCTTCTCAGTTGGATCCTCGTGCCATTCTTTCCACGTTTCCCAAGAAATTGACCTACTTAGTGATTGTTCAGCTCTTTTTTTGCGGATTTCATTGCTTGCATTGATTTTTATGATTTCGAATCCCCTCGTTTTAAAATATTCAGCTTCATGTAACAACCGGACATCTTCAATGACGATATTCTTACCTTCATTAATAAAGGGTTTCAATCTCTTCCACATTGCTTTGAGCCACACATCTTCATCAATCTGTCTCATACAGTTCCCGACATGTTGGAGGATTTTTCGCTCTAATGGAAGGTCTAATGACTTTATTAATTCTTTAATGGGTGTTGCTAAGGCAAACTTCAAGAAACTGTGTCTCTTTACAAGATATTCGGCAACTGTTGATTTACCAGCTCTCATATGTCCAGTCAGTGCTATAAGTATCATTTTCCGTCACCTACGATAAAACGATTCATTTTTAAAGGATTATATTTTTTATTACATGACTGTCCATGGAACCCTTAACTACAGCAACCTGGGCAATTCTCTTCAAGGGAGATGCACCTATCTGGTCTTATGGTGAAGGATTAACAGAAGAAATCATTCTTTACATTTATGGGTTAGTGACTTCTCTCCGAGAATTTGGAAACAAGTGGACTGGGGCGGAGCTCACTACCATAGCCATAGGTGACCCTCATCAGCCATGGGTTAATAACATAACGATAATGATAGTGCAGGCTGGAAGAGACATCAGTCTCGTTATTTCAGAACCACAAACAACAATTCATTTGTTAGCTCGGGAGCACATCCCACTTGAAATAGAAGGGGCGCTCCAAGGTGTCCTCGTTGGAAATGCCTTGCAACTATATTCAAAATATTATTCAGGCGTGTATGATCAATATAGCAATTACATTGATGATGTATTTGAAAAAGCTTTTGCAGCTGCTGGTGTTGGTCATAAGGCGAGTGCACGGAGAGGACAGTCGGATTTTTCTCGTCTTAGTCTTACAGAACTGATTTTATTTCATGTACACTTGAGAATTCTCTTGGAGAAGACTAATCCAAACATTCAAGACGAAAGTTGGTTTTTGATCGCTGGAAAGGATGGTACTCCAATTCCAGTACATCTGGGCCTTATGTTTAATGAATCTATTTCGTTGGCAGCATTTTTGTGTACTGTTTATACTTATTGCAAGAAAGTATTTGCACGACCACCATTCTTGTTGATTTTTGGGCAAGATCAATTGACTTATTTATATTTCATTAGTGGGAAAGATTTTTTGTGTTTTGCTCGCCAACCTAGAATTTTAGTCCATGATTATCAGTTTTACAAGTCTATAACCGCACTACCAAGAATGATTAGAGAAGATATTGAGGAGGCACTTCGTCATTTCGTAGCAGGCGTGTTATCTCGGGAAATTTTCGATAGTTTATCAAAGTTGTCCATCTCTAAAATGCGTGAAAAAGTGCAGCGTTCTCGACTTCTTCCCCCTCGAATTCTTTCCAAACCAGAAAGGTATTTCCAACGGTATCGCACAATTCTTCAAAGAGTAGCACGCATCCGCATTAATTTTCGCAATTTACCTGATGTAATTAATGTTTTAGTCGTCGGAACAATTGATCCTGAGATTACTAAATTCGTGAGGTGTTATGATGGTAATTTTTCCGTGAAGGTTAGAAAGGACTTGACCATTCGTGCTGCGGTTAGCATTGTTGCTGACATCAATGCCGATGATGTTCATCTTTTAGTGAGGCCAGTTTCCAAATCCCATTCAGTGTTGATATTTTTTGATCATAATAATCTTCAAACATTTATCGAGGCAAAAGTGTGGCTCATAAATATTTTTTCGGCTTCACCAAAGCCATACATTCCGGCAGTACTGGTTGGATACGAACCTCAGCAAAACGAGAAAGATACCTCTGATGGTCGGAATGGTGATGAGTTACCAAGGTCGCGTGCAGAAACTTTTAGTTTGCAGACACTTAAGGTTCGACCAGCGCAAGTCGTCACGTACATCAAGCAAATTGAGCAGGGTACTGGAAAGAGAGATATTGTCTTGTACAAGGTAGAGAAAAATTTGAGAACGATGAAAATTTTTCAGAAAATTTTGAAAGTTTCCGTAGCTCAGGCTATTTTGTATTTGATCGAAAAATTATAGATCATTCATTGTTAGAAAGAAAATTCTTTGATCTCTATCGGATATATGAAGTAAAACGAGAAAAAAAATCATTTCTGTTTCTTGTTTTCATTGATCAGTCTAGTTGATTTTTCTATTTTTGATTTTTCACCATATTATAGACGCCATGTTATGGTCGTTCAACAGAGTTGAAAACATTCATCCAGTAGCGATTAGATATGGCTAATTTTTTGAGAATGAAGCAAAGATAGAGAGTTAAGTAGCGTTAGATGTCTTCGTCAAGTAAGTCATCTAGTCCTCCTCTTAGTTCTTCGACGGTTTTTTTCTTTTTTCTTTCTTTCACGACCAACTTGAGTTCGTCAACATCGATTTGTCGTGGTCCTTCTCTTGCTATGAGACCACGTTGTTCGTGTCTTGGGGTCTTTTTCAGGGTGACGGCACGCTGTTGGATGGCATCCTCCAATTCAGGAGCTGAGACAGGTGGTGCTGTGTGTGGCTTCCCTTCTAAGACCGGTTCGACGACTTGTTTGAGTCTTCTTCCCATTGCAAGTAGGATGGAAGATATCTGGCCAGGATTTGCCTCCCCATAAGCTATTCCTCTTTCAATTTGTTGGAGATGTTTTTGTGCAGCAATGAAGTCTTGAGCTGCCACAGCTTGAATGAGAAGTGTTAATTCTTGTGAGAACCATCCGTCGTAGGGCATGATTTTTTTTGATTCAGCCATTTCTCTTTCTCCAAATCCTTGTTTTAGGAAAGACCCTATTGGTTACATGACAATTGATGTCTTCCATCTTTATATATGATTCCAACGTCAAGATTGGCAGTTTTGGAAAAAATCACTTTAAATCACGCAAAAAATGCAAATGACCAATGATTTGAGCAAATTAGTATAACCCTTTTTGATAATTCTTTTAGGTTCATTTGATGAAGGTAGATTTAGGGAGAAAAATGAAAAATAGGACAACAAAGCAGATGCTGCTCTTGATAAAAAGATGGTTTACCAGGGTTCCTAATGCGGTACTTTGTCAGAGGGATAAAGAGCTAGGGATTACTTTCATCCCCACTCGCATTGAGACGGTGAACGTTGAGGATGGAATCATCCGAGCTTGGCTACCCAAAAGTCAAGTTGACAGCTTGCATCAGAGTAAATATCTTTTCAAGACCGTTACCATTGTTTCTCATCGCTCCACGCGTTCAGATCCTACTAGAAATAAGGGATTTTTTCTCATCCTTTCCATTGTCAGCTGGAAAGAGGATGTTCTTCCGAAAAATGTCCCCGTAGAAGAACTTTGGCCAAAAGAAAAAGAATTTGTGAAAGTGTCGTTACAGCCCTTGAGAGGGAGTTTTTGGGCCGGGACAAAGTTTGGCAGCTTTAAATGGCAAAGCATGCCAAAAAACATTCCCAAAGGTTTTAATAAGCCACGATATTTGCCAGCATGGGGAAGATCACGGAAATTGAGGAAAGAAGAAATTGACATCTTAAGTAAATGTCAGTTTTTGTTCATTGCAATCCTAACGAAACAGGGAACGATTCATGTTACGCCAGTAGACTTTGTTGCCGTGAAGAATCGTGTAATTTTAGCGACTAGTCTCTTTTCTGCAAAAATGCGACATTTCATTCGAACGTGGACGGCAGTTGCCTATACTTATCCGACACATTATGATAGTATTCATGGCGATTTTTCCAAAGCTTTGACCATTAGAGGAAGACCATTTGTTTATGGCTGGAACCCGATCTTAGCGTTGTTTTATGGATTTCTATTTTCACCGTATCTTGTTTTGGTGACAGCATGGATGCGTCGGAAATATCCCAACACCATTCGGAATTTTCCCAAGCAAACAAATTTTAGGTGGCGGTTCATTCCGATTGTTGGTCGAACTTTTTTGGATATTAATTGGGAGAATTAACTAATTGATAGTTAATTAGGAGAGAGGGCAAGCTCCATTCTAGTGGCATTCTTTTGTAGGTCAGCATTTTTGGGTTGAGTTGTGGGTTCTTTCATTAATGTTTTCATTTTAATTACTGCCCATAACTGTACTAAAGCGAAGAAGACATCTGTAAATGAAAGATACAAGTAAATGATGTGGGTGGTCCCAATGACCCAACCAATGAGAGCCATGAGAAAGTAAACCAATCTTCCGATAGCTGAACCTACTGGAATGATCCATAATTCCATTACTTTAGGCATTTTTAGGCTTGACCAAATCAGCCACATTCCAATGACAATCAGAAACCAAGCAGCCATGTCACCATATAGCCGGGGCCTTGGAAGTTCAAGGCCAATGAAATGGTAGTATAACTCTCGGATGCTCAAAAGTACTCCGACAAGGGTGGCATGGATACCTCCAGCAAAGATTCCAGCTTTTGGCCAAAAAACATTGTCATTTTTATTAGTTCTTAATCTTCGTACAACCATCGGAATTTCCTTCTTTGGTGAGTTCGGGTCCTAGAGAGTTGTTAGTCAAGTTAAAGATCTGAGACAAACTTGATATAAATCCTTTTATGTCCCTTTCCTCGATTCTCACGCTTGACAATTCTGATTTCTTCGATTTCTTTCGTGTTTTTCACGTGTAATCCGCCATCTGCTTGAACATCTATTCCCTCAATTTCTACAACCCTGATTTTTTTCACGTGAGGAGGGATGATATTCTTTTTGGTACGGATGAGTTCCGGATGATGCTCAAGTTCATCTCTCGTGATGAAGTATGTCTTTACAGGAGCATTTTTTTTCATTTCTTGGTTTACTAATTCTTCGATCTGTTTTGCGGTATCCGAATCTAGTTTTGCTATTTCAAACTCCATTCTTGCCTTGTTTTCATACATTTGTCCTCCTGTAGTCGGTGCATTGAAATGCTTAACCATGACAGCAGATAATATGTGAAGTGTCGTGTGGTAACGCATGAATGCATATCTTCGAGTCCAATCGATGGTTCCCTTGATGGCATTTCCGGATGCAAGAAGTATTTTCATCTCGGAACTTATGTTTACGGGGTCAATCTGATGAAAAATGCGATCATTATTGTCTAGGTATCCTGTTTTGATTACTCTTATGAGATGATTTTTGATTTTGATTAGACCCGTATCTGACGGTTGTCCACCACCACCTGGATAAAATGCTGTTTGGTCGAGTATTATCTTATCATCGTCCAGAACATCCTTGATGGTTGCATTAAACTCTTTCAAGTATGAATCTTCGTAGTACAGCTTTTTCGTGCTCATGCTTCAACATCCCTCGTGTATTTGAGACATTCTTTAAGTTCTTGTTCTAATTCTAATCTTTTCGCGCAATTTTCTGATGGAATGGTAGTCTCAACATCCCAGTCACATTCTTGGAGGTATTCGATTTTCCATTGATCGAGTTGTGGCAGGTGACTTCTAATCCTTTCTGGAAGCTTCCAATAACGTAATGGGTTGATTCCTTCTCTCAAGGTAAATAAATGTCTCAAGGTATGAATTCGTTCACCAATTAAAAATAATTCTTCCATGGTAAAGTCATTCCATCCAGTAAATGCCGTGATGTATTCTTTCAAGGGCATTATGCCCATCCAAGGACCGAATTCACAGATGCCACAAGAGTTGAAGAACTGTAGAAAATAATTGTGTGCGCGGTAAAGGCCATGCTTCTTTCCTTGTTTCTTGATGTAAGAAGGGATGACTTTGTGGATCTTTGATGCTTTTGCAAAGAATACATTGCCTTTGTTATGCCTTCCCGGTGTTGCATCTAGTTCATACGAGAGAGCAAGGGTTTTTTCAACTCTAGGGTCATGGGCAGGAATTTCCTGTCCTCCAACGTGCATTGCAAATGCCTCGGCACCATTGCCGATTTTTTGAGCAGCGAGGAAAACGCCATCAGCGAGTACATCTCCGAGTTCTTTTCTCTCGATGATCATCTTTACTAGTTCAACGGTAGCTCTGTGGTTTCCCCACTCGAGTTCAATTCCATTTGTATCTTTTTTAGAAATCAAACCCTGTTCCCAGCATTCCATAGCAAATGCCACGACAGTCGCAGTTGAGATCGTGTCGAGTCCAGCCTGATTGCATAGCTGATTAATTTTAAAGATGGAATCCAGATTGTCATTGAGAATGTTACTCCCAAACAAGGACAAAGTCTCGTATTCTGGACGGTGTTCTTTTTCCACCGAATATTCAGGAAATTCTTTTGATTCGAGATGTATTTCTCCGCCACAAGCTATGGGACATGATCTGCAAGCATATTTTCGTGTTTCAAATGATATGACCCTATCTCCGTCTAACTTTTGTTGTTTTGGGAGAGGAAAGTCTTTCAAGTTGCCTTTGAAGTTTTTAATGGGAGCATTTCCCAAGAAGATAGCGACTGGCGTGTAGAAAGAAGTTCCCCACTTCTTGTAAGTGTATACGTATAAAGCATCGGTAGCACCCTTAGGTTCTATCTTTAGCAAGCGTAATACAGGCAAAAATTTCCTTAATAGCCAAAATCTAACTTTCGGATCACGCATCTCGATCTCTTTTTTTCCTACTGGTGTCTTCTTGAAGTATTTTTGTCTTATTTTACGATATTTTTTCTCATCGGCTAATGGTATTCTTTTTTTTCCTCTGACAGCGATGGCTTTGATTTTTTTTGATCCCATCACTGCACCTAATCCTGATCTGGCTGCAATTCGCCCGCCATCATTGACAATTCCAGAAATAAGTGATTTTTTCTCACCAGCTGGGCCAATGGCAGCTACTTGAAATTTGTTATCTCCTAGCTCCTTCTTGAGTTTGCTTTCGGTATCTGATATTCCCAATCCCCATATTTCCCTTGCCGACTGAATTTCCACGTCATCATCTCTAATTACAATTTTTATGGGTTCCTCGGCGCTTCCACGGATGATTAAGCCGTCCCATCCAGCCCGTCTTAATTCAGGGCCGAATTGTCCACCACCATTGGCATCTCCCCAGCCTAATGTTAGGGGACTTTTTCCCACGACCATAAATCGTCCTGAGAAAGGTACAGAGGTGCCGGTAAAAAATCCAGGAAAGAAACCAAGATGGTTTTCTTTTCCTAAGGGATCAATACCAGCGGGTTGTAGCTTGTACAGTAAATGTACCCCTAAGCCTATGCCACCCAAATATTTACGATATGTTTTCTCGGGCGGATTGATGGTATCTATCTTATTAGCATTTAGGTCTATCAGAAGAATCTTTCCAAAAAAACCAGTAGGCATGGTCATCACTCCAACATCATTGCCGTTGTTACATTTAAAAAAGATGTGGTATCACGGATGTTAGTTAGAGCCGAGAAACTAGTCAGGTTGAATGCTGCCGAGAATGAACAAGAAATATATGTAGTCTGGGGTAAAATATCAATGAATTGATTGAATCATATATTCGATTTTCTTTTCTTTTCATTTGGGAGCAGAACAGTATTGTGAACGAATAAGGCAGTATGTCCCATTATGCGAATGGTTTTGGAATCAACCTCTTCTGCTAGTTGCTTGAGAAGGGTCTTTCGTTCATTGAAAATGGGAGAATTTTTCAGTACACGAACTTTTACCACTCCCTCCTTTTTCACGCGCTGACGTAATTCTTCTTTCAGCGTTTCCGTGATTCCTTTCTTTCCAATTTGAATTTTTGCTGCCTGTTGGGCGTATTGGCCAACTTCTTTCCAGCTTAGTTCCTTGCTGCTTTTCGTCATTACCTTTACTCACTCCCCTGTTGTGGATGGGTCGTCAATTGAAATGTCGCATTTGATTGGGAGATTCGTTCATTCTAACAGTGCTTTTATTTTTTCTGCTAACCGATAGATTTCATTCATCACGAAGCCTAGCTTTATTTCGCGATCAGTTGCCACGGTCACGACAGCCATTTCCCCCGCAGTGACAGAAATGAGCCATCCATTGTCGCCTTCAACCATTACTCGAACGAGATTTCCACGTTGTAATTCCATCACTGCTCGATCGCCCAGGGCTAACATTGCAGCTGTCATTGCGGCGACACGAGTATCATCCATTCCATGAGGCGCTGCTTCGGGATAAAGTGAGATTGGAAGTCCTTCAATGGAGACAACGGCAGCTAAATCAACACCTCTGGTACTATTCACGAATTTTCTCAGAGTATCGTACAGTTCTTGTTGCCGTTTTAGAAACTCTTCATCCTCTTCCTCTATTGCGTCAAACATCGTGAAATCGTCTCCATTACACAATGAAGTAATTCAAGTAACTCATTCATTTGCTCTTTTAAAACATCGCGCGTCATCGACAACTCATTGCAGCTTCCTTAGGCATCCCAAACCTTCTCACTCCATCCACTTTCAATTTCTTCCACGCGGAGAAGAAGACGATTTCTGGCGTCCACCAAATTTTCTTGACTTGCAAAGTCGAGTGCCCGTCTTAATGTCTTGGTTGCCTCTGATTTCAAGTTTCGTCTCTCGTAAAATGCAGCTAAATTCTCTAATACTCGTATTCCTTCTTCTGTCAATGATTGACTGGAAAACAGTCTGTAAGCTTCGTTCATTAAAGCCTCAATCTCGTCTATATCAGTAGTTTCATCAGTTTCACTTTTTATTTTGGAAATCCCATTGAGAGCATGTGCTAAGGAAACGTGATCGCCTTGTTTTTCGGCTTCTTTCTTTAGTTTTTCAAACAACTGGAGAGCTTTATCCATCTGCTTGAGTTGATAATAGCAAGCTGCTATGTTCTGAATGCACACGAGTTCCGCATTTTCGTCATTGATGCTTTTTGCCAGATCCTCAGCCTTCTGAAAGGTTCTAAGGGCCTCTTCATATTGTTCTAGTTCGAATTGCAATCCGCCTAACTGAATGAATCCAAGTAGAGCTAACTTTGGTTTTATCGATGGATTGATGAGGTTAAGCTCCTCTTCTAATATTTTCATAGCTTGTTCTGTTTTATTCATCAGTCGTAGAGATTCTGACATTATTGTTACAGCCGTGAAGGCACCTATCATGTCGTTTTCTTTCTTGAATAACTCCAAGCTTCTTGATGCAAAACTCCAAGCTTCACGTGGATTCAGGGCTAGTAATTGGTAGCTTTGGTGTAATATTTTCTTTGGGTCGACCTCTCGCTCAAGGATTGACTTGATGAGATCCCAATATTCCTTTTCTTTTGCGGCAATGACCGTTACTTGCTGATAGATGCTGGTTCTTGTTAATAAATCGATTACCATCCGAAGAACTAGGTTTGCATCTTGCTGTGCTAAGTTGACTATTCTTTTAGGTCCGACAGCGCGAACTTTCAAATCACCTTCGTACTCTAGTAGCACTCCGAAGGGTGCACCTTTAGCAATGGGATCTTTTTCCTTCTTTCCGGTAATCAAGAGAAAGTTTGCTTCGTCTAATTTTTCATCACGGTGAAAGATAGTCTTGAGTGCGGTAATCCAACTCATTTGCTTGGATAAAAAATTCACTAGTGTTGTTCGGTCTAATTCTAATAATTGGTCCGCAATGCGATTCGCACTCAATAATTCGACGGTTTCTATCTCATTAGGGGGAAGGAAAATCTCGACTTTCCAATCAGGTTCCCATTCAAAAGCCAATTTTTTCTCGAGTGAATCCATTGATCAACCCTCTGCTTCATGAATGTTAATTATCTCGCTTTTTTTAAAAATGATGATGCGTTCCGTATCGATAATAACATCATATTTTTGAAACTCCTTTTTTAGTTGGTATGATGGAGGAGTGTAACGCATCTTCAGGTGTTGAACTTCGCTTCTTTTCTAAAGAGCTGATTGTTATTTGTTCCTTGTATTAACGGTGAGCATCATGAAAAACATCTTTCAGTGGCTAGTGTATGGATTGTACGAGCGAATGCTGTGGAATCAGATAAAAAATGGGCCTCGTCCGAGGCATATTGCTTTCATAATGGATGGAAATAGGAGATTCGCGAGAAAAGTGGGCCTCTCTCACGTTAAATATGGTCATCAGCTCGGTGCAAAAAAGGTGGATAACATCCTCCGCTGGTGCTGGGAACTCGATATCAAGGTCGTTACCCTCTATGCGTTTTCGCTCGAAAATTTCCAACGACCTCCAGATGAAGTAGAGGCCATCATGAACTTAGCTCGGCAGTACTT
>JAJRXH010000175.1 GCA_024276395.1 archaeon | reverse complement strand
TATCACTTTTATTCCCTTTTTTTACCCAAACGAATGTTTTCAAGCATTGAATGGATGTATCACTAAAGGGTCGTTATTGGATGAAGACGAGTTTTTTACTGTGAAAGAAGAAAAAGACTTGCGCTCGTGATGATGCACCATCACGGGAATTCTTATAGGAGAATGAAGCGTAGATAACATGTAAGATGGAACCAGATCAATTCTACACTAGAGATTCTCCAGTTTCAATTGACAATAGCCTAGAAGATGATGTTAACGTGGTAGATTCTCATCTTGAAAGATGTTCCTTGGATGATTCTCTAAGAAATCGTTTATCAAGAAATTTCCACGCGTTAAAGTCAAAGATGGAGTTATTTTTCAAAAAACATGCAGATTTCACGTTCATCATTTCACTGTGGTTCTTGGGCCTGTGCTTTCGCCTTTATTTGGCCCTGACGACCCATGGCCTCGTATTCGTGGATGAAATTTTCCAGAGCAAGGAGATGGCTCACAAGTGGCTATACGGTTCTGGTATCGTTCCTTGGGAATTTCAAGTCCCAAGCAGTCCTCGTGAAGATGGTGCAGCAAGAAGTCCCTTTCACGCTCTATTATACATGATGTTATTCTTGATTGGAGATTTCTTGGGTTGGCAATGGCGTTTTACCATTAAAATGACGGCAATCATGGATGCCGTTGTCTCATCACTAGTAATTCCAGCTATTTATCTTGTCACGAAAGAATTCTTAGATCAGTCAAGAGTTGTAAGCCTCATTGCAGCGTTCTTGACGGCTACATGGTTCTGGTTATTTTGGCTGGGGACACACTCGTTTTCTAACGTGTATTATACTCCTTTACTATTATTAGGGTTTTGGCTTCTTCTCAAGGATAATAATGCAAGAAACTTGAAGCATTGGAGAGTTCCATTAAAAAAGACGTCAAGAATCCCCATTGTAGTGGTCAACGCATTCTTGGCAGGCATGCTTCTTGGCATGGCCTTCATGCTACGCATTGATACTCTTGCTTACTTACTTACATTTTTATTGCTATACAGGCCCAATGATTATCGTCATTCCGACAAGCAAGTTCTGGCATTCCTCATCGGATTTGCGGTCACCGGAGTCTTGGTCTTGGGTATTCTAGATTGGTGGGCTTTTGGTAGATTCTGGGCCTCTCCTTGGAATAATTTCAAGTATAATTTTATCGAAGGAAAAGTCTACCTACATGGAAATGCACCGCTTGATTGGTATGTGGTGCTCTTGTTTGGAAAGGATGGACCTTTTTTCCTCCCATTCATTATCAGTGTCAGCATGTTGAGCTTTCAATTCATCGTCCTTAGCAAGCTTTCACTCAGTTCTTTAGATGATCTCATCGAAGAAGGAATCATTCCACGGCCTCAATTCTGGGCGAAGACGCCAGAAATTTTCAATCAATTGAAGTTGGTCTTGATGCTCGTGATGATCTTTGTTGCCTTTTCCCTAAGCCCTAGCAAGCACTTGCGATTTCTGTATCCATGGTTGCCGATCTTTTTTTCCTTCATGGCCGCTCAATTGGTTGTTTTTTACGACATGCTACAAGTTCTTGTTCGGAAGGGATTAGACTTGTTGGGCACGTTGAAAGTTAACAATGCTTTTTTCCGTAAATTGCTCAATTACCGGGAAAAAATTCCCTTGATGGTCTTGCTTACCATGGTATTTACTGGTATAGCTTATTTAGCTGTGGAGAATGAAATGCAAGCCAATCAAGTAGACTTG
>JAJRXH010000174.1 GCA_024276395.1 archaeon | reverse complement strand
TGCCTCTATCGTAGTTATCATGGGGCTCATTGCTATTCCAGGATTATTTATTGGTGATTTATCGATGGAGCATTTCTTTCTCAGCGCAATTCAAGGACATGTCGAAACCCCGAGTGATTTCCTATTTGGTCAGATTCATTGGCTAACAATCGTGTCTTTTATCTTGGCGTATGGTGGTTTCTTCCTTGCTGCTTTAATCTATAAGCCTGGAATTGCTTCCGTTACTTACGAGCCTGGAAGAGCTTTTTATTTCAAGTTACCTTCTAGTGACGCTACGGCTGCGGGAACTTTCTTTGATCTACAACAATTGGCACGAGATGGTGTTTATTATCCAGTAAAGAAACTGATGTTCCTTCAAAGACTCTTTTAAAATGAATATTACATTGATACCAAGCTCTATTACCCATTAAGCAAGTGGTTCTATCGTAGTTTCTGTGGCTTGATGCGATGGATTGATGAAACTATCGTGGATGGCATTGTCAAGGCTGTCGGTTATGGTGCTTATCTGGCTTGCGGCATGGCTCGCTGGTTTGATGATCACGTAATTGATGGCGTGGTCAATGCTTTCAAGCCTACCTTCGTGTATCTTTCGAATCGAGTGAGGCAAAGCTCTACTGGAGTCGTTGAAAACTATGGACTCATCATGCTTAGTGGTGTATTGTTGGTGTTGACCGTGTTCTTTTACTTCGTGACAGCGTGAAGAACGCTGTTCCATTTTTTACTTTTTTATTATTTTTAATTAATGAGTAAGATCAAGAAGAATCCTAATAATCAATAGATAATTGGTGAAACCTTTGACAATAGAGTCGAAAAAATCATAAAATATAATATAGTTGCTAATCGTCAATTCAAAGACATGCACGCAATTGCTGAAAAATTTACTAATAGTCAAGAAAGTTGTAGGTTTTCATTAGAATGACGTGTACTGCGAGATGACTCGTTACGTTCGTGATAAAAACTAAAGATGAAAAATACGAAGGACAGAAGTTGTAGATCGTGACAAAAATTGCGTATTTACAGAAAGAGGTGAAATTCAATGGTGTTCTTTGCAATCCTAAGTTGGGTGGTTTTCTTACCTTTGATTTTTGCAGTAATCACTTACTTGTGGGGACGTTACGTTAATGAGGCCCATGCTAAGTGGCTAGCGGTCATCGGAAGTGGTCTTACTTTTGTAGTTTCAATAATGGGTATGATGATGTATCAAGGGACCTTGGACCTTGGCTTTTGGAAATATACTAATGAAGGTAACATTGCATCTGGAGGCTTCAAGCTCGTTGAAAAACAGACTTGGATTCCATTGGTTGGGATGAGTTATTTGCTTGGTACTGATGGTCTTAGCATGCCACTAGTATTATTGACTACTTTCATTACCTTTGCTTCGGTAATAGCGGCATTTCCGGAAATTAAAGAACGTGAGCCATTGTTCTACTTTTTGACTCTCTTGCTCGAAACTGGTATCATCGGCTCTTTTGTTGCATTAGATCTAATATTGTTCTTCGTTTTCTGGGAATTAACACTTGTTCCATTGTTTTTCATCATTGCAATATGGGGTGGTCCCGACCGAGAGTATGCCGCCTTTAAGTTTTTCATTTATACGCATTTGGCCTCACTAATAATGTTTCTAGGAATTATTGGCTTGTGGGTCATTTCTAGCGTGGCTCAATCTGGAGTTGGTACCTTTTCAATCATTGATTTGAACGGCATCTTAACTGATACCGCTTTGGACTCAAGAACCATAAAGATTGCTTTCTTGTCAATGTCTATTGGAGATTTCAAAGCTTTATTGTTCTTTTTGCTTCTCTTCGGGTTCATCGTGAAATTACCTAGCGTTCCCTTTCACACTTGGCTTCCAAATGCTCATGTTGAGGCACCGACTCCTGGTTCGATGATTCTAGCTGGTTTGCTGCTCAAGATGGGCGGCTATGGAGTGCTACGGATGGGGGGATGGCTTCTCCCATACCAACTTAATGACTTTGACATTGTGGTCGGAGCTATTGGCGTCCTCAGCATTCTATATGGATCAATGGTAGCCTTAAGGCAGGATGATATGAAACGGCTCATTGCTTATAGTTCCATAGGTCACATGGGTATTGTTCTTCTTGGGGCAGCAGCGCAAAACGCTGCTGGTATTACCGGTGCTTTGTTCATGATGATTGCACATGGCTTCATCTCACCATTGTTGTTTTTCCTCTCTGGCGTGGTTAAGCACCATGCTCATACTAGAATCATTGACGAATTACGTGGCCTTACTCATAATGCACCGTGGACGGTCGGAGTACTCGCGGTCGCTGGCTTTGCTAGTGCTGGACTACCCGGAATGGCTGGTTTTGTAGCTGAGTTCACGGCTTTCACGGGAGCTTTTGCTTGGAATGTCGAGCTAGCTATCCTGGGAGCCTTCGGAATTGTGATTACCGCTGCATATTACTTGTGGATGCTCAAGAGAGTTATGTTTGGCGAGAAGAATCCCAGGTTGACCGAAGTGACGGATGCCACGAAAGTTGAACACGTGGTATTCATTCTTCTCCTCGTGTTCATCATCATCCTCGGAATCTATCCAGCACCTGTCATCGATGTCATGAGGCCCACGATGGAATACTATGGCAGTATCTTTGCAAATCTCTGAAGGAAGGGGAATCATCAATAAGTAGTTGCGATGATGACGATGTGAGAGAGAAATCTGTTGATATGAAAAAATAACTGGTATTTTCCCTTTCCTTTCCTTTTCCCTATCAGAGTCATTCTAAAGGGAGAAAGATGATTGATAAGAAATCTGAATGGTAACGCATGTACGGATGTGAGAGAAGTAGTAAGAAATGGAGGATGAGTGACGTTGACGTTTCTTAAAGAAGTAGCACCATTAATTACCCCTGAACTCCTGATGGTGTTCGGGGTATTTTTAATCATGGGGATTGACATTTTAATAACAAAGACGAAAGCATTGTCTCGGGCAGTGACAGGCTACATCGCGCTAGTGATTCCCTTGCTGGCGATGGTATTAGTGACCTTACAATTTGGATTATCCGCCATGGCATTTGGTCTTACAGAGTCATTTAGGATGGAACTAATTGACTCCTTTCCAGCAACACGGCAAGCTAAACTTGTTTTTATGGTTGATGATTTATCGAGATTTTTTTCGTTGGTCTTTTTGATCGTGTTGAGTTTCGTGATAGTTGCTTCATGGGATTACCTCAAACGAGTCGAACATGAAGACGTCCAATCTAACTTGGCTGTCTTTTATTCATTGCTCATCATGGCCACCATAGGGATGATGTTTGTAGCAAAAGCTCATGATTTGATAGCTCTCATCGTGGCGTGGGAATTAGGCAGCATTCCCAGTTATGCTTTGACAGCGTTTAATAGAAGAAATAGGCTTAATATGGAGGCTGCCATGAAGTTCTTCTTGCTAGGTGCATTTTCAACAGCAATGCTACTTTATGGAACTTCTATGATCTTTGGCATCACGGGATCAACGAATTTTTCCGTCATTGCTGCGACACTACAGTCTCAATTCACCCAGCTCGACCCACTTTATGTAATGGGTTTGGTATTCCTCATCGCTGGATTGGGCTTTAAGATGGCTTTGTTTCCCTTTTATTATTGGATTCCTGATACCTACCAGGGAGCACCTAACGTGGTGACAGCCTTTCTTGCGGCCGGTTCCAAGAAAATGGGATTTGCTGCCATCTTAAGAGTATTGTTAGAAGCCTTCGATTTCGGTCAAATTGCTTCGCAATGGCAGGACTTGTTTGCCATTCTAGCCATCTTGACGATGACTGCTGGTAATCTTGCAGCCCTTACTCAAGATGATATCAAGCGGATGCTAGCCTATTCAAGCATTGCCCATGCCGGTTACATGATTGCTGGCCTTGCAGTCATCACGAAGGCTAATGTAGTGACTAGCTCGATTGTCCTAAACTTAGCACTTGCTGGAATTTTCATCCACGTGCTTGCGCATGCACTGATGAAATTAGCTGGATTTTTCTTGGTTGATCTTGCAGAACATGAAGGACTTGGTACAAATCGTGATTCCTTTTATGGCTGGGGAACAAGGCGTCCAATGATTGGAATGATTTTCACGATGGTGATGATGTCTCTAATGGGAGCCCCACCGCTAATTGGTTTTTGGGGAAAAGCGTTCTTGGTTCTCGCAGCTCTTCAGGCAGATCAGTTGTACTTGGCATTATTGATCGTGTTGAACTCGGCGTTATCGGTGCCTTACTATCTTCGTTTTATTAGACCAATATTTAGCAAGCCTGAAGAAGTTCCAGAAACCGTGTCTCCTCAATGGTCTATTTCCGTCTTTAAACTGCCGACATATCAAGTAACGCTGTTACTTGCCATTCTCTTGTTGCTATTGGGAATCTTTCCACCATTCTTTGACTGGATTCTAAACATTAGCGTGTGGCCAGCGTGAAAATCCCTTCTTTCTTCTTTTTTATCTTCTGTTTTTCCGATCACGTCATCACGTCGGTGATGCGTGGCTTTCAAGCATCGGCATCGCGTCATCCGTGATGCTGCTGTCGTTCCGTGCGTTGCGAGGATAAAAAACGAGTCCTCGTAGGATTACCCCTGGTCACGGGTGTTTTCTCTCTTTTTTATCTTCAGTTTTTCTGATCATCCCGATG
>JAJRXH010000173.1 GCA_024276395.1 archaeon | reverse complement strand
TTAAAGGAGATGGAAAAAAATCGGACAACTCTCTCGATTTGGTATTCATCGCGAAAGAAGAGTTGGTCTCCATATCCTGTTTTTTTGTCAGCGACTTTAATTCAAAGAAGTCCAAACAAGAATTTTAAATAAAAATATAGGAGATGGAACGCGTGTTTACTGGATGATTTAACTCTTTTTGGAATTTTTTTGCATAATTCACTTTATCGATAATGAACAAGGGTGCAAGCAATGGGCTTCCTAGGAAAAATCAAGAAGAGTTGGTATGACTTTTGGTACTTTCGATATATTGAATTTTGCATATAGGAAAGACATTTACATTTACTATTTAGTGGGATATTTTATCGTGAAAGTGGGGCACGTGATAACAACCTACCTTTTATATACATTGGGGCACGTGACATTGTTGTAGGGAAGTAGTCTCTTGCTTTTAAAGGGATGATTTCTGGGAAAAAAAATGCGTGGTGTCATGGCAACCATGGTTTCGGAGAAGTTTCTTCGTTTTCATCATGCATGCCGAGACGTCATAGAATCCTGAATTCGGGTTTTTTGTTTGAGTAGATCATGTTGGGAGGAAAAATGACCCATTCTTTTTTGCTAGGACTGCTTAACTCATTACGTGGCGATACGTTGTGCTGGAGTTGAGCAACTTTTATAAATCGCCTCAAATGCTATTTAACTGATCCCACTGCATTTTTCATATAGAGATGGAACCAAGTTGTGGATCATCACGTTATCATTTGGCACATGTCTTGGAGTTGTTACTATGAAAACGTTTAGATTTAAATTTCTCTTGCATGTTGGATGCTTGTTCTTGATGGTGACCTTGCTGGTGTCTATTATTGGTGCATCAACATCACTTGAAACAAGTGGTAGTCGTGACATTGGTGTGATCGCCAACGGCATGACTGGTGTTGATGATGGAGTGGCAGCATCTTCCTCCATCAATGCAGATAAGGTTTCCTCCATCTTTGCCTCTCAGGATCTTGATAGTCAGGATCTTGATAGTGGTGAGATGCCCTTGCAAGTAAATATGATTGAGGACCCAGGGTTTGAACAGTATGAATCTGGTTGTCCTAGTGAATTTACTTGTCAAGGATCTGGCATGACGAGCGTGAACCTCTCTTATACCGCTGAAACTCATACTGGATCTTACGGTGCTGAAATGAAAAGTAGAGGTAATTTTTCTAACGTAGTGATGTCACTCTATCAATATCCGAGTTTACCAGTTTTCTTGAATGAATCGATTACTTTTACCTTTTGGTTTGACATCAAGGAGAATCCAGCATTACATGATTATAGTATTTCCACTCCCTTTTATGCTTACGTGTTTCTCGTGAACGTGACTTCTTATACCTACTATACCATCTATTATTATCTTTCCTATAATACATTGTACAGTGCTAACACATCTACCAGCGCAGTTTATGCCTTGAACACCTCTACTTTTGGTTCGTGGGTGTCTTTTCAGCGTAACGTGACACAAGATTTTCTAGCAACACTAGGATCTCCATCCTCTCTTGGTGATTTTCAAATAAGTTCCGTGCATCCTGTTACTTGCAGTCCCAGTGGTTAGAGCGGCCTCGTTAACGTGTTAGTTGATGATGTCTGTTTTGTGAATGGTACCGGTT
>JAJRXH010000172.1 GCA_024276395.1 archaeon | reverse complement strand
CGAAGCTATGACCATTTCAATCACCTGAAAGCACGGACCATTAACCTCATGGATCAGATGGAAAGAAGTAAGATAGTGGACAACTTATCACGTGCATTGCGGGGGCACTTTCATAATGGAAACAGATATATCGTGTCCAGCATGAGAAAAAAACGTGAACACGTGTAGCTATCATTGATTCCTTCTAAACTTTAATAACTGAACGAATGAAGTTATATTTTGAAAGTGAGCATATTTTCTCATGAGTGAGAGCAAATATCACGAGGAACAACCATATAAGATAAGGTCGTCTGAGTGTGTTGCAGTGTTGATGAATCAAGCTGGTGTATTTCATGGAAGTCTCCTCGATCACGTGCTTATTACCAGTAATGAATGAGACAATCTCATTATTACTCACTGTAACTCATTTAGAATCCACTGTAGGCAAATACATCAAAGAATATCTCATAATCATTTCGAAATACACCAAACCTGAAAGCATCAAGACTTGTAAGCTATTAGAAAAGAAGATCACTGGAAAAATAAAAATTCATCGTCAAGAAAAACCTTGCCTAGGTGGGGCGCTACAGGAGGGAATTCAACTAGCCAAGGGAAAATACATCCTGCTCATGGCCAGTGATCTAGAGACAGATCCCCGAACCGTGAAACCAATGATTGAGATGTTCGACAAAACTGACACTGACATCGTGATCGCCACGAGATGGAAAAACGGAGGATTCCGCAAATATAACCCCCTAAAGTATGTCCTCAATTATTTTTTCAAAAAATCTTTCGAGTCTTGTATGCCGTTAACTTGAGTGATTTAAGCTATGCATTTCGGCTTTATAAGGCTGAACTCCTTAAAATGTTTACCTGGGAAGAACTCCGACATCCATTCCTATTAGAATGCATGGTAAAACCCCTGAGGTTTGACATCAAGATTATAGAAGTTCCTACCGTTTGGAGAGCTCGAATCGAAGGTGAGTCATCCAACACTTTCGTGAGAAATTTTGAATACATCAAGGTCGGAATTAAATATCGATTTTGTGACCCAATCAATTTCGTGAAACCAAGTTATCGCCACTATCTTAAAAGAAGAAAGTAGGAAAATGAGATTCACCACTTGACGAAGAATGAATTAAGCGTGCAACGTGTAAAAATCTGATTGACGAACATGATTATTACAAAAATACAATACAAGTGAACTAATGATGGTAGGATGCAAGGATGAAGAACAAATAAAGTCGTGAAGGTCAATGACAAGAACAAAGATGGTATTAGTTACTGGTGGATGCGGCTTCGTAGGTCGGCATCTTGTCAGAAATTTGTTCAAAAAGGGATACACTATTTGGATCGTGGATGATCTAAGCACAGGCTGGCACCCAGACCGATGGTTACCCTTCGAAATCGTTAGTGAGAAAAAAGTTGTAGATGATGATACCTTTCAACGAGTGATTTATGGCTCAGATGATGGTGAAATCACCTTTTTTCACGTGAATGCTATCGAATTTTTCTACTCACAAGTGCAATCTCGCCCTGAAAGAATGCTAGAATTACCAGAGTTTGACGAAGTCTACCATCTCGCTTCAATAGTTGGGGGACGTCAACTCATTGAGGGTGATCCAATGCTTGTGGCTACCGATCTCGCCATAGACTCACTTTTTTTCTTGTGGGTAACACGAAACATTGAACATTTCAATCGCATTCAATTTGCCAGTTCTAGTGCTGCCTATCCCATTCACTTGCAAACTGAAAGTGATAATGTTCCGTTATCCGAGGACTACATTCAGTTCAATGAACATCTTGGCATACCAGATTTAACCTATGGATGGAGCAAGCTCACGGGAGAATACCTAGCAAGAACTGCTTCTGAACAGTATGGCTTGGCTACTTCATGCGTGAGGCCCTTTTCTGGATATGGAGAAGATCAAGACTTGACTTATCCAGTTCCAGCCATCGCTAATCGGATAGCAAAAAGAGAAGATCCCGTGATTGTTTGGGGGACTGGAAAACAATCCCGGGATTTCGTGCACATCGATGACGTCGTGGAAGCAATGCAGCTAATCGCACAAAAAGTTTCCAACGGCTGTGGAATTAACATCGGATCGGGAAAACCCACGAGTTTCATCGAAATAATCCGAATATTATGTGACATAGAGGGCTATTCACCCAGGATAAAACCATTAGTCGAGAAACCCGTTGGTGTGCAAGCTCGATACGCAAACATCACGAAAATGACAAAAGTCTTGAAGTGGAGGCCAAAGATCTCCTTACGAGAAGGATTGGAGAGAGTACTCCGATATCAGAAAAAAATAATTCACAATGAAGGCGATGTAGATGAGTAATGAAAAAAGACAGGCCATTGTCACCACGACCATTCATGTACCCAAGTTATTAGAAAAATACGTGAAAAACCTCTCCTTCTACGGTCATCACGAGATCACGTTCATTGTCATCGGGGACCAGCGAACTCCCTCGGCCGCAGAAAAATTTTGCAAGGATCTTGACCAAAAAAGTGAGCATCATATAATTTATTTCAGCGTGGAGAGACAAGAAGAATACTTGCGTCAGTTTCCGAAATTCAAAGACTTCTTGCCATGGAATTGCATTCAACGAAGAAACGTGGGAATGCTCTATGCTTATGAGAACGATTTTGATGTCATTACCACCATCGACGATGATAATATCGTGACGAATGATGATTTCCTGGGCAATCCTGGACATGGAATGACGGGAAAGATCACGCAAATCATTGGCATCGAAAGCTCAAGTGGATGGTTCAATCCTTGTTCACTCCTAGAAGAAAAAAACCATCAGATCTTTTATCACAGGGGGCATCCATTAAGTCAAAGAGGCAATGATGAACACGAATTCATCACGAAATGTAAGGTGAAAGGCAAAATTGCGGTAAACGCGGGGCTTTGGCTTGATGATCCGGACATCGATGCCATCACGAGAATGAACTTTCCAATATGCGTGACTGGGATGAAAACGGAAATAGATGGGAACATAGCCTTGATGCCCGGAACATGGGCTCCATTTAACTCCCAGAACACTTCACTAGCAAGAGAGGTCATCCCTGCCTATTTCTTGAGTCCTCACGTGGGAAGATACGATGACATTTGGGCAAGCTACATCATCAAGAGAATAGCTGACCATCTTAATCATCTCATTAGTTATGGCCACCCCCTTGTTAGACAAACTCGCAATGAACACGACTTGTTCAAGGATCTAGACCAAGAAATTATGGGAATGGAGTTAACCGATCAGTTCTGCGACTTTCTTCGTAATGTAGAATTAAGTGGGCAATCTTATTATGAGTGTTATTATGAAATAATACAGCATCTTGACGATTTCCTAAAAATCAATGACCAAAAAATGAAAAAGTATCAAGCAGCACTTTCTAATTTCCTAAAAGGAATGAAAGTTTGGAATGAATTATTCGAGGCTCTTTGACCAAGAGTTTTTCATTCACCAAGTATTTTATTTTTCAAGCTGAGACTATTTTCGTCCAGCAATCACCTTTTTGAACCCAATATGAAGGAGGCTGACACGTGGCCCTAATTTCAAAAATACTTGACATCGCCAAGCAACACAAGATATTTACCACACTGATAATTGTAGGTGTTTTCATTGGTACTTCCATCCTTGGATTTTGGATTTATACCGTCATAAACACGCCACCCTATAGGCTAGAGAAAGCATTTCCTGACGTGAGATTTAGCAATCCTTTAGCCATTGTCTCTTCTTATGATGGCACTGAAAGACTTTTCGTGGTCGAGCAACGAGGAATCATCAAGGTCTTGGAGAATACCCCTACGGGTTATCAAGCATCCGTCTTTCTCAACATCACGGACAAGGTGAGCACGACGCACTTCGAAGAAGGGCTTCTTGGCCTAGCTTTTCATCCCAATTACAAGGATAATGGACGGTTTTATGTGTACTATACCACGGAAGACCCACAACGCAACATCCTTGCAGAATACCGTGTCAGTACTACTAATCCAAACGTGGCAAACAAAAGCAGCGAACGAATCCTTCTTGAAGTCATCAAACCCCCAGCAACCGACACCATCCTTAATAAGGTACATAATGGTGGCCAGATCACCTTCGGTCCCGATGGTTACTTGTATCTTGGCATTGGAGATGGAGCGATTGAACTTGGAAACATCTATAACGGAGATCCTTATCGAAATGGACAGAATTGTTCTAACCTTCTAGGATCAATAATACGCATCGATGTTGATCAACCTTCCAATGGACTACCTTATGGCATTCCCCCAGATAATCCATTCGTGGGAGGAAAAGGTGGATGCCGTGAAGAAATTTACGCGTATGGTTTCCGAAATCCATGGCGCTTTAGTTTTGATCCCGTGACCAAGAAACTATGGGTCGGAGACGTCGGCTTTAATCGACGCGAAGAAATTGACATTGTTGAAAAAGGAAAAAATTATGGTTGGAATGTCCTAGAAGGAAGCTTGTGCTATCCACCGAACGTGACTGATTGCAATAAAGAAGCATACGAATTACCTATTTGGGAATACGAAACAAAGAAGGATGGCGTCGCCATCATCGGTGGATACGTCTATAGAGGAACACAATTGGAAGGATTGATTGGAAAATACATCTATGCTGACTACTTATTTGGAAAGATATGGGCACTTGATTATGACGAAAAAAGTGGCTCCGTTCACAATAAAGTCATTGCTGTTATGCCCAAGGGATTCCCCATCACCTCTTTTGGCGTGGATGACAGTAATGAACTGTACATTACTGCTTTCGATGGATTCATCTACCACCTAGTTCCTAATTGACGGAAGAAATTCTTCTTGACATTCATGGGTCTTTAACAAATTTACAAAAAAATGAACGGAGATACGAATGAATGAAGCACACATCGTCAACGCATCAACCCACACTAACTAATGTTAAAAAACTCATGCTCTCCACAACTTTCATTCCTCTCCTTTTTTTCGTGCTGACCATCACCATTGCCATGGCATTCCACAAAAGTTTTGAAGAAGGCGACGGAGCAATGATGCTCCTTGCCGGACGTGAGATTTTTGCTGGAAAGGGCTATGGTGGATGGACGGCCATCTCCTGGCCACCATTGTTCTCCGTGATTGTCGGCTTTCTTGACTTGTTCATCGATGGGTTCACTGCTGGCAAGATCGTCTCGGTGCTCGCGGGTACCCTCATCCTGCTT
>JAJRXH010000171.1 GCA_024276395.1 archaeon | reverse complement strand
GTCATCACGTCGGTGATGCGTGGCTTTCAAGCATTGGCATCGCGTCATCCGTGAGTCTGCTGTCGTTCCGTGCGTTGCGAGGATAAAAAACGAGTCCTCGTGGGATTACCCGTGGTCACGGGTGTTTTCTCTCTTTTTTATCTTCAGTTTTTCTGATCAGCCCGATGTTTCTGTCACGCGTGGGTTCAAGGTCGTGTCATCACGTTAATCGCTTCGTGTGGACCTCTCCCCGTGATGCGAGGATAAAACACGAGGTCTCGTGGGATTACCCCTGGTCACGGGTGGTTTTCTTCTTATCTCTCTTCTTTCTGCATTTCACGTCTTGCGTCAAAGAATGAATTATACTGGCTTAGGGAATTCGATCATTCACGTGAATCACGAGCGATGGTAGAAAGAAAGTTGATCGTGGAAAGTGTACCATTTCTGTTGAAAGTGAAAATGTCTCTTTCTGTCTTAACAAGCTTATGAAATAAGACTTTTTGTACAATTTGTTGAGAGAAGGTCGCTTTGACAAGATATGATGTCTTTCGTTAAGTAAAAAGGAGGGAAAAGGTCTTGTTTGAAAAACTAAGTTGAAAGTGACATGTTATCAGAGTAATATTGGATTTAATATTTAATGAACGCTGGAAAATGAGATAGAAGTGGATGAACTGGTGAGAGGCGTGTGGTTAAAGGGTGTCAAGCAGAAATATTCAAATGAACGAATTCATTCTTCTAATACATCAAGATTTCCCAAGAAAAAGCATCGGATCCGCTGCCTGACCGTTTGGTATTTGGAAGATGTTCGAAATATTGAATTAGAATTTCACGCTGGAAGTGTCGTGCTTTTTTCTATGAAAGAAATAAGTGTTCAGGGACACCACATTTTCAAGCGATTTCTCCAGCAAGTAAATGCCCTTGCTAGGGAATATAATTACCAGCTTATCCGTTTTTCTCGTGAATATATCATGGGAATTCCCTTAGATTCTCATGTTCTTATTACAGACCCCGTTGATGAGGAAGAGTAATGTTTCTCTTGAGAAAAACAAAGTATCCTTAACTGTTATGGTGACTGCTAATGACTGGTAAATGAGATCATAGATCGAGAAAAGTTCTGCTTTCTTCGGGTATTCGGTTAAAGTACATGGATAAAATCTCTTTTTCTTTCTTGATGTGCTTCATTCTCTGTTCTTTTGGAAGCAAGATTGGAATTCGGTTGAGAATGGGATAAGCGGCATGGCATCTCTTGCATTTTAAAATGCCATGGATGATCTCGAAATCGTCATCAAATCCAGGAGGAGCTTTTTCTAGCATTTCCTTCGGTAAAGGTTCGGTTTCAAAGGCAATGGCTTCAAAGGTCGGTTCATCTGATTTACAATTGAGACAAGCTAAAAATCGAATTAAAGAGGGGAACATGATCATCCCTCAGTTCTCTGCTTTTTTCTTCTTTTGGCCATTTTTTGGTCGTGTCTGTTCATCAATCCATTCAAGATACAAGGGATAGCCAGCTTTTATGGGAAAAGCGACTATGGATGGGACTTCATAAGAATGTAGTTTCTTTATAATCTTGATGACTTCTTCTACCTTATTTCCACGTGTTTTGATGAACATCAAGGCTTCATTATCTTCCATAAGTTTATCTCGCCATTCGTAAATGCTAACTATTCTTGGAATGATGTTCACGCAAGCTGCCACTCGTGCTCCGACTAATTTCTGTCCCATTGCTCTAGCTTCTTCAAGAGATTCACAGGTCACGTAGATGCTATAATATTCAGTGGGATCGAAATCAGTGCTTAGCCAAATTGGTTCTTGTCTCTCTGTTTCAGTAAGCTCGACATCCTCCGTGGAAATGTCATTGACATTTTTACCTCTCAGGCTATTATTACTACTCATCATCACATCGCCACCACGAGAATCAAGTGCTCTTGTTTGTTCTTTTTCAAGTAACTAGGAACTTATTTTTCTTTTTTTATTTTTCAATTAGGACAAGAAAGTCATTTTTCTTTTTCACGTTCAAGTCAATATTTAGGAATTTTTTAATGAGCTGAAGATTGGTCTGAGAATGTGAGGTGATTTTTCGTGTTGTTACTGCAAAATTCTTGGTCATTGCCATGAAAGGAAGTATTTGATCGAGGAGATGTGAGTCAGTGCTAGGTGGATGTGGTTGGCCAGTGAGACATTCCCATGAAAACCGTTGAGCAGCCTCTTTTCCAACAATTTCTGCTTTCTTCCCGCGTTCACCTAAGTTATCTACTCCAAGCGTGACACCACGATCAGTTTTTGCCCAAATTAGAACTCCAGATCCAGGATTTGATGCGGACACCGTCATGTACTTTATTTCTGGTTCTTCTAAGCCTCTTTTAGAAAGAAAAGGTTGTAATTCTTGTAAGGCTGATTCAGCCTGTCTTTTAGCCACGCGTGCTCTGGATAAATGCTGTGTTTCAAGCGAAATGATTCCTATTTTCTCTATTTGTCCAGGATCGGAAAGATCATGCGATATGTTTCGCGCCTTATCTAGAGATGGGGGTTTGAGAACGATAGTTACCTTGGCACCACCACGAGGATAAAATCCATGTCGATGCACGGTAAGCGTGATATCATACTTGAAAAAAGTTCTCAGCCAATGAAGTGTAATCTGTTCTAAGTACGGTGTTGTTGGTGCCCATTTTCCAAAAGTTGCCCCTCCCTCCACGTTCACGGTAATTTTGGGTAATGGCGCAACATGACATGCCAGCTGCAATTGTTGTAAGACTAATCCAATGCTTCCCGCGGTACTGATGCGCAAGTTTAGCTTGTCTTTCCACTCATCGCCTGGCTCGAAATAGAGTCGTGTTGAACCAAGTTCATCGCCTTTGACAGTAGCACCGCATAACTCTTTGATTGCCCTCACCCCAACCAGATGTTGGGTTTTGAGGCCAGGTTGAGGTCTTTTTGCACGAATGTTTACTATTTCAATGGGAGTGTGAGAGAGAACACTAAAGCCAATCGAAAGACGGAGAACTGATCCGCCACCCTCGCCAGCAGAACCGTCAATTTTGATTACTTCCATTAAAAACACGACCTTATTATCTCATTAGAAATGATGAAAAAGAAAGATATCATTTGCCCCAAATACAAGGACTTTGATAATAAAAGAGATTGGTAGCCCGGCCCAGATTCGAACTGGGGTCCCCAGATCCAAAGTCTGGGATGATGGACCGCTACACCACCGGGCTTTTTGTTACTTTATTGATCTTGATTTTCATGTGGTTCTAATGCTTCACATTTAATAACCATTCTCAAGATGGAAGGATTCATCCCTTTGGTAGCAAGCATACGTGAAAGCACTTAAAAGGGATAAACGTGATGTGTAAACTGAAGGGTGATATGGGATTATTATAGATGTTAGATGATGTTCGATGGATTCTCTAATTGAAAAATTGAAATTAATTTTGGAAGGAAGCCAAGTCTATTGGTTAGATTTTTCTCGATGGACTCATAAACATCGTACTGAATTTCATCATCAAGTCGAACTTTTTTTCTCGAATCTTGGTAACGTTCTGAAATTAAAATCAGTTCCATCAGTATTGAATCCTCCAGAAGTTGGATCCATTCCCATCATTCGGATAAATAGTCCAAGAGGATTGAAAGTTTTAGGTGAACATTACAAGCACTTGGAGTATTATCGCGTTCCGATGGTAGTCGTTTTGGCAATTGAGCATTTTGATGATTCCATTTTGTGGCAAGTTCATTTCATTTCTGACTTGTTGGATTTGAGACGACACTTGCATCGCCAGATATTGATACCACTCATCCTATTTACCACGCAAGAATTACCCTTGAACCAATATGAGCAACACCTTGTCAGTTTCTTGGGTTTCAAGCTCGTGAACGTGATTGCGGTACCTGGTGAAGATGGTAAGCTGCGAGTGGATGATTACTTCCTTCCAGAATTAATCTCGGAGCTTCTTCCCATTCACTTGACCTATCTCTTAGGTCGAGAAATGGTTAACAAAACCGTCCACATGCGTCCAACAGATGAAAACTTGGATTTTCTCATGGCATGTCAACATTTAAGGTCATTTCTTTATCCCGTGATGGTAGAGTCTGGGTCAAAGTTTTATGGACGTTGGAAGGACATCTTGCAAGAGTGCCAGAATTATTTTGATGATCTCCGTGGGGCAGCTTTGAAGGAGTTATTAAACACCTTTGGTGGGAGAGAGTTAAATCAAATCCCCCGGTTAGATGAGCTTCAATCATTGCGAGTTGATGTTGAACAAATTTTCTATCAGTATTCTGCCCATGCGCATGAATACATGGAGAAGGTTCGGCAAGAAATATGGCAAGTTTCCTTGCAATTGCTAAAAGAAGTCATTGATCACCTTTATTTTACAGATGAGTTTCTCCAGTCCATTCAGCGTATGAGTCAGTATCTCCTCATTCCTAGAGAAAGCCTCCTACAAGTTGTCCGACGTCAGGTGTTTTTAGATCTTTTAGAGATCATGGTGTTCCAGCCAATGGCAGAATTGAAGAAACGATACGATCATTTTTTTTCTCAATTGCATGAACATCTCAATACTACCTTAGGTCCAATTTTCGTGTTAGAGATGTTAGTAGCCAACCTTCCACCATGGGCCACTGCTTACTTGAAGGTAGATGATTCAAAATCAAAACGTTCAGTCGTGATTCACCGCAAGAATGAGCCACTCATCAAGATTCATGTGGTGCTTGAGGACAAAGTCGTGAAAGTAGAGTTAACGTGCAAGAAACACGCTAGAAAATACAAGAAGCGGACTTTTACACCTTGTATCATTCCCAGGGATAACAAGTTAGATGAGTTCAAGGTGATTGATGGTCAACAAGTCAAGTACATGAAGAAAAATGACTTGCTTCCAGAAGAATTAAACCAGTTGCTGGACGAACTACAAATCACGACAGGTTCCATCCAAGCAAAGCTCGTGTCCCTTACCATGGATGTTCCCATTCTCTTTGATAAGGAACAATTACTTTTGCTTTCTAAGGTTCTCTTGTTGTTAGCTTATCAGGAAAATCCAGATGTTGCGCATCCCGATATTCGTCAGCAATTTAGGAATCAGTTTGGGAAGGTGTGCAAGGATTACAAGTGGTAGGGGAATCAGAACCAGAATGTTCT
>JAJRXH010000170.1 GCA_024276395.1 archaeon | reverse complement strand
GTCCTCGTAGGATTACCCCTGGTCACGGGTGTTTTCTCTCTTTTTTATCTTCAGTTTTTCTGATCAGCCCGATGTTTCTGTCACGCGTGGGTTCAAGGTCGTGTCATCACGTTAATCGCTTCGTGAGGACCTCTTCCCGTGATGCGAGGATAAAACACGAGGTCTCGTGGGATTACCCTGGTCACGGGTGCTTTTCCTTTTTTTATCTTCTGTTTTACCGATCATACCATCACACCGGTTATGTATGGGTTTCAAGTCCCGTCATCTTGTCATTCGTGAGATGATTGCTGTCTTTTTCGTTACGAGGACAAAAACCGAGTTCTTGTGGGATTATCCCTGGTCATAGCAGCTATTCCTCTTTTCCATCCTGTTATCACGAGTGATCAGCTGCATCCTTGGTCACGGGGTTTTTGTTCACGTAGTTAATTGTTTTGATCATCCCTTGGAAGAGCAAGATTTCTTTAATGAGCTCATGTAGGACCAATCGCAAGGAAGTCATATTTTGAAAGAAATGACTTCATTGATTATATTTAATGCAGATTTAAGTGTTTCTTGCGGGGTGGCATCTGTAGTGTCGAGGGTAAAAACTTTGTCTGGTGGATAATGGTCCTTTACGATACCTTCTACAATACCCAGGTTTTCAGCAGCGATATTTTCTTCTATTTTTTCTGATGAATACCCCCGTGCTTTCAATCTTTTTCGTAACACTCTGCCTTCACAGTGTAAGACAAGAACAAGGTTTACTAATGAGGGATCCATGAATATTTCCACGCCACTATAACAGAAAGAACTACCAGATTTAGTTTTTTCTTCCAAGTAATTAGTCACTTTATATTCATCTATAATTAGGGCATCTCTAAATACATCATATCCTAGGAAATATCCGTATTTCTCAACCACCTCTAACAATTCGATGTGCTCTAATTGTAGTTTTTTGGCGAGTAAGTTTGCCAGAGTTGTCTTACCAACCCCTGGAGTCCCAAATATCAAAATCACTAATTTCATCGCACTTCACGTAAAGGACGCTTTTCAATCTTTTAAAAAGCTGATCGTGAAATGCCTTCATTCGAGAGCAAATGACGACCATACTGATTGTTGCTGAGAAACCAAGCGTGGCGCGTGCTATTACTAAAGCCTTAGCGATAAAATATGGCTTGAAATTCAAGAAGAAGAAAGGTAAATCGAAATATAATCCTGTCTACATGGCCTCCGTAATTAATACTGAGGAAAAGAAAGAAGGAAAGGATGAAAAAGATATTCGTCACAATGAAGATCCGATCACGATTAAAATTGACTTCTTAGATCAGTTTATCGTGTTAGAAGACAATACCGATCAAGTAATTGTTACTTCTGTCATTGGTCACTTGTATAATTTTGATTACCCACCACCGTTTGATAAGGAATCGGATTGGAACCTCACCGATCCTGAAGAATTACTGACAAAACATCCCGTGGAGATTCCCATCAATGAAGAGATAGTTAATCAACTATTTGAACTAGGGACAGTTTCTAACATTCTTTCGATTGCAACTGATTTTGATGGACATGGAGAGAGTATTGGATGGCAAATTGCTAGAACGTGCTTGAAGGTAAATCAAGATCTAATAATAAGTAGAATGCGATTTACAGCTACCAATCCAGGTGCTATCATTCGGGCTTTCGAGAATCAAACCATTCTTGATAAAGGATTGATCGATCAGATTGATACTTTACGAAGACAGGATTTAAAGATGGGTGCTTCGGTTACAAGATTGCTTACTGTTGGGGTACAGAAGAAAATCTCAAGGAAAAGGTTGATTTCATATGGGCCGTGTCAGACGGCCGTGTTGTGGCTTATTGCAAGTAGATACGAGCAAAAATTTTCATTTGTACCAAAAAAGTTTTGGAAATACGAAGTTTTACTCGATCTTCCATTAAATAAGGAAACAATTGGAGAAAATACTGATCCGGAATTGAAATGGATCTTTTCGTGGGAAGGAGATGAAATTTTTAATGAGGTGGAATTCAATGAACATATGCGAGAGAGATTTGGAACCATTGACGAAATTGGAATACAAGGTGAAGTTAAAGAAGTCGTGGAAACCATTGAAAAGATATCGCGACCTCTGCCTCTAGATACCGATACCCTTGAGTCAGAATGCTCGCGATTATTTCAAACAAGCCCGAAACTGATAGCAGATACCGCAGAACAATTGTATAACCATGGTTTCATTACATATCCACGGACAGAGAGTTCTTGGTACCATGAAAAGGACTTGTCACCAATTGTGCAAAAGTTTCTTGGCATTAAATTTTATTATGATTTTGCCAGGGATGTTATGGAGAATGGCGCTCCTGATAAACCAAGACAAGGGCGTTATACTAAGGATCATGAGCCTATCCGGCCTGTTAAGGCAGCATCTCTTGAGGAGGTACAGTCTACCATTCCAGGAAGTTCTTATCAAAAATATTTAGCCACTAGAATCTACGACTATGTGGTCCGACGATTCTTGGCTACCGTGCATCGTGATGCATCTGTTCAACGTGTGAAATATGTGATATCCGTGAAAGATCTGATTTTTTCCTGGGAAGGAAGAACAATTATTGACAGCGGTTACTTGAAGTTCTATCCGTATAAGAAAATTCCAGAAAAAGACTTCCCTTTTCTTAAAAAAGGTGAAATCGTACCAGTTAGAGTAAGAAAAACACAAGGATGGGTTTATCCGCCGAATTTATGGAGTGAAAGTGAGCTTATTCGGGAGATGGCTAATTTAGGAATCGGTACAGATGCAACACGGTCAACTCACATCAACACGGTCATTGAACGCGAATATGTCCGTTATTCGGGAAGTGGAAGACGCTTGGTACCTACCACTCTAGGTCAGCATCTCTATAAAGCATTAACAAAAACAGCGAAAGAACTCATTTTACCAGAAATAAGGAGTAGAATAGAGAAATTAACTCAAGAGATCAGAGAAGGAAAGAAAACAATCGAGGAAGTTGAAGAAAACGTTACGATGATTACGAGAAATGCCATAAAAAATATCAAGATTCATTCAGAAGAAGTTTTTTCGGAGATTGCTACTGGAATTAAGGAAATGGAGTCGGATCCTACATTTCTAGGGTATTGTCGCGAGTGCAAATCATTGTTATCTTTAAGAAAAACTAGGCAAGGATCAAGATGGCTTCAATGTGAAAATGAGGAATGCAATCGTACTTATCCAATTCCTCAAAGAGGTGACCTCGAAATTCTTCCTGATGTTTGTAAGATTTGTAGAGGTCATGTTTTTCTAGTGGGAGATGGTACAAAATCTTGGATCTTTTGTCCTAGTTGCTGGATTGAGTTAAAAGACGGGAAAAATCTCTATTTTTGTAGTAAATGCGAGATTGATGACTGTGCATATGCTAACATTCATGAAAAGTCTGATTTCATTCCAAGAGGGAAATTTGGTAAGTGTCCGTCTTGTAATGAAGGTGATGTCTTGTTCCAATTTCGAGGAACTTTAACAAAGGTTGCATGCACGAATTCTCGATGTGGTGCTGAATGGACAAAAACACCGAATATTCGACGTGGAACAAGTATTCATCTTTCAGATGTGTGTAGGTTATGTGGTCTAAAAACGATCCAAGTAAAAAGATCTAAAAAAGCTCCTTATAACATGTGCATTTTTTGCAATAGATTTTGCTTTGAATGCGAGTTCCGGTGTTTTGAGTAAGGTGAAAAAATCTGTTTTATTACTCATGATTCTAGATGAAAAATAAATGGGGATGGAAATGTAGTTCAGAAAGACTTAATGTCATCTTTATTTTTTTATTCCCCAAAATTCCCAGTCAATGAGACCTAACGGTATTTCGAAGGTATGTTTTGAGCGAGGGTCTTCCCATAACTCGTAGGAACCATTTACACCCTTGTATTTCAATTGGTGGTCCTTGATGTATCTAGTGATGATTAATTGCTGAATTTCAGAAGTTCCACCACCAATTGTGCCAGTTCGAACATCTCTTACATGTCGTTCCGCAGAATATTCACGAGAAATGCCATTACCTCCATGAATTTGCTGATTCTGATAAGTGATCTCTACAGCGGCTTCCGTGGCGAATAGTTTGCAGATGGATGCTTCCAAGGTGAATGGTCCACCCAGGTCTTTAATCTTGGCAGCCTTAACATATAGATATCGTGCCATATCTAGCTGGCGTTCCATTTTTTGTAATTTCCTTTGGATGATTGGAAATTCCCTGATTGACTTGCCAAAGGCTTTTCGTTCTTTGCTATATTCTAATGCTTCTTGATAGGCTGTCCATGCGATGCCAGTTGCCCATGCAGCTACGCCAATGCGTTCACCGCCGCTGAGTCCGATAATTGTCTGCTTGAGGCCTTCGCCTCTTACCCCCAACAAGTTTTCTTCTGGAACTCTCACTTCATCAAAATTTAGTACGGCTGTAGGCGAGGCCTCGAGTCCGTATTTCTTTTCTAACCTCCCCACACTAAATCCTTCCATTCCTTTCTCAACGATTAATTGTGAAAATCCTTTCTTTCCTTTATCAGGGTCAGTTTTGCATAGCACGACGTAAATATCAGAAAAACCACCATTTGTTATCCATTGTTTTTGGCCATTTAAGATGAAATAGCCATCTTCATATCTAGCTTGCGTTTTTATACCGGCAAGATCAGATCCTGCATGAGGTTCTGAAAAGCACACGGAACCTATTTTCTTTCCAGTTGCTAGATCTGGAAGATATTTTCTTTTTTGTTCATCATTTCCAAAACTCAAGAAAATATCAATTACAGATCCATGTACGGCGATGCCAAGGCCAGTGCTTGCGCAAGCACGTGAAACTATTTCTGTGAATCCCGTGAATATGGTATAAGGAAGGCCATGGCCACCATGTTCTTCTGGGACAAATATTCCAAATAAACCAGCGTCTCCAAACGCTTTATACACATCCTCATTTCCTTTTGGAAGTCTTGCCCAACCATCAACAAGTTTTGGCCCTTCTCTATCAAAATCCTTGGCTTTTTCCATGAGGTTTGTTCTTTCAACCATCTCTACACTTAGGTCAAGTATTTGGTTGATTATCTCTGAGTCGATTCCTAATTCTTTTGTATGTGGAACCATGTACTTGCTTAATATATCCACTCTCATCGACCTCCTTGGTCATACTACACTTTTTGAATTCTTTTTTTATATATTTACGAAATTAGTACGATTTGAATGGAAAATGAGAGAATGAAAAAATGAGGAGTGATTTCTTATCGAAATTTGCATTTTTATGTTATTTGGATCCCGTGAAACAAGGAAGTTCTTTTTTGTTGAATGGAATCATCGAAATTTGTCGTGAACTTGTGAACATCGTTTTATGAGTGTTTTTAGAGACAGTGACTTTTTAACGCGTAAATATCAAATTAGACACTCGATGCATTTGCTACTATGAGATTATTGGGATGACAATTGTTTGACCAAATCTTAGTGAGATGGAATGTAAATGACGTGTTTAAACAAGTAAGGCCCCCATAAAATAAATTTTAGCATCAATGTCGCTTGATGATAGGGTAATCAAGCCCTCGATCTTTGTAAAAAGACGAACCATTCCTTCATTTGTTGTTGAGGATGTCTAATGGTGATGTGGGACTGCTGGTTAAGGGAAGGCTCGTGTCTCTCGGAAAGATATGGAAATCTCCTCACGAAATTTATGACTTTAAACGTCGGTAGTTCACCGTTAGGCATATAAGAAGAGTAAAAGAAGGGGTGATTAGAAGCATAAGTCATTGTTGTGGATGAGAAATGACGTTGATAGATGAGTTAATGGCATTACCCACTAAACTACTAGAAATCATCGCCCCAACAGATCCACCTTTTTCATCTGTTTTTATCGCCTTGGTATCCATTGGACTGTCACTGTTTTCCACGTACATCATTTGGCGCTTTACTGATGTCGAAAAGTTACAGCGGTATAGCGAGATAATGCAGGAATACATGCAGCTACAAAAACAAGTGTTGAAAACAGCTGATAAGAAACTCAAGATGAAATTAGAACGTGAACAACCACGATATCAACGAATACAGAGTGAATTGATGACAATGAGAATGAAACCACTGATGATAATGATCGTACCAATGTTGTTATTCTTCGTAATTCTGGGCGGATATTATAATGGTGTAAAAGGCATTGCTGCGTATGTGCCTTTTCGATTACCAGATAAAATTTTATTTTTCAATATAGGTACTTGGCACGAAAAGGAAAGAATTTTCGAGATGAGTTTTATTTGGTTTTATTTTGGGTTCTCTGCGGCATTTGGAGGAATTTTGCGGAAAATTCTCAAGCTCGATGCATGACGCATGATACTCTGATGCTAGCTAGCCTGTTGAAAAGTGATG
>JAJRXH010000169.1 GCA_024276395.1 archaeon | reverse complement strand
TGACTGCAACGAAATTGTAATTGTAATAAACACTATCAATGATGTTGTAATTTGCCTACAACGATTTCCTTAAAAAAGTAAGAAAAATTGGTCGAATGGATGAAGGAGCGTGAACAAGCCATGAGTTTTGAATATGGAAAAGACTTAGCAGAATACGCCGTTCAGAAAGCTCGTGATCTTGGAGCTGAATTTGCTGAAGTACGATATGAGCAATTAGCTCAGAATTCGTTCATGTTAAGAAATGGTAATCCTGAAATTAGCCTGTTTACAAGGACACAAGGCTTGGGAATTCGGGGCATTGCTGAAGGTGGCATTGCCTTTACTTCTACAAATAGCTTGAACAAGAAAGAAGTTGAACAAACCGTGGAAATTGCACTTCGTATGGCTAAAGCAAGTAGAAAGCACAGATCAAGAGATATCAAGCTCGCAGACGTACCAAGCGTGACCGCTTCATTTGAAATCCCAGCAAAATTACGGCCTAGTGACGTGTCCCCAGAAGAGAAAGCCCATCGAACCCATGAATTGGACAAAATAATGGAAGAAATCGGAACACCTTTTCGCATGATTTTCATGTCCGATTATGAATCGAGAAAATACTTGTATACTAGCGATGGGGTTTCTATCACATCATTCACGCCGAGAATCGAAGCTTTTATGATGATGACGATGTTTGGCAAGAACGGACCTAACCAGCGTTTCGTGCAAGTTGGAGGCACGGGTGGTTGGGAATTAGTAGACGAATGGAAGCTAGAGAGTAAAGTCCGAGAAGAAGCACGAATCTTGGCTAAAGTTACTAATGAAGCCCAAAAAGCTCCCGAGGGTACTCTAGATTTCGTGGTCGGCAGTGAAGTCGTAGGTATCATTTGTCATGAAAATGTAGGACATCCCTCAGAAGCAGACCGCATTTTAGGCCGCGAAGGGGCCCAGGCAGGCGAATCGTACATGACTCCCGATATGTTAGGACAACAAGTAGCCAGTGAAGTGGTAACCATCATCGACGATCCCACGATCCCACGATCTGCTGGATATTATCAATATGATGATGAGGGTGTGAAAGCTAGACCTCGATATCTCATCAAAAATGGAATCTTCATGGAAATGCTCCATAATCGGGAAAGTGCGTTTCTCATGAACACGGAATCCACTGGCGCGGCGCGTGCCTCAGCGTTTAATAGGGAACCCATCCCACGGATGGCCAACACGTACATGGCTGAAGGTGACCACTCCTTCGAAGAAATATTCGAAGACATCGAGCTAGGAATTTACATGAAATCTTATACCGAATGGAACATTGACGATCGTCGTTATCAGAGCAAGTACGTCGGTTTTGAATCTTACTTGATCAAGGATGGTGAATTAACTGATATATTGGTATTTAGACCAGCTTTGGAAACAACTACACCTGGTCTTCTCAAATCAATTGATGCCTGTAGCAAGGGATTGGACTTCGTGGCTGCCACGTGTGGAAAGTCAGATCCAATGCAAGGCGCCCCGGTATGGAAAGGTGGTGCACTAGCGGTGCGAATTAGAAACGTTCCATTCCATTACTAGAGTTACAGTTTCTCCTTTTTTTAGTGAAAAAATAAGGATGATACAATCAAGGGAAAGAAAAACTTTACGATGAAATGGAATTACTTGTTGGTGAAAGGAAAATGACTGAAAAAAACACGGATTTTTTACGTGAATTAGCTGTTGAGGTTTTTGAAAAGACCTTAAAATACGAACCAGAGGATTTGATCGTTGGTCTTGTTCATGAGGATAAGCGACAAGTTCGTTTTGCAAGAAATGAAGTAACGATAGTCAAGCGTTGGAACGAAATGAGTGCTCAAATTTTCTTCGTGACGAAGGAGAAACAAGTCGTGGCCACAAGCATCGAGGAACTTCAAGATAAAAACCGTCTAGAGAAGGCCATTGAAGATCTCGTGACGTTTGCAAAAACAATGAAACCCTCTGATAACTATTTTGGAATAGCAAAAGGCCCATTCTCCTATCCAACCGTGGAAAGGATTCATGATCCTAAGATCGTCGATTTAGTTGAAGAATCTGTCGAGATCTTGGGACAAGCTCTCGAAACCGCAAGAAATGCGGGAGCACGAGATTCAGCTGGCGTGTTAAAGTTTGGTGAAACCAGAGTATATATGTTATCCAATCATGATGTTGAGGCCCACGGGAGACGGACGAATTTTGAATTCAGCATTCGTTCCTTCGTCTCACCAATCGAAAGTGGCCATGATGTGGCCGTTGGTTGCATGTTCTCGGAAAAAGACATCATTACTGCTAGTGAACGAGCTGGGTCCCTAGCAAAAATGTCTGAAGGTGCAAGAAAGGGAGACCCTGGAACTTATCATGCCTTACTCAGTCCCATTGTAGCTGCAGACATCATTGCCGCTAATGTAAGGGCTGCTAACCCATTTGCCATCGAAACAGGATTCTCTTGGCTCAAAGATAAACTTGGTGAACAAGTAGGACCAGATTTCCTAACTGCGCATGATGATGGCTTACGACCTAATGGACTTAACTCATCTCCCTTTGACTTGGAAGGCGTTCCTCGACAAAAAACGACCATAATTGAAAAGGGTGTATTAAAGTCACTAATTCATAATACTTCAACAGCCGTCAAAGCAAACACGAAATCAACGGGTAATGCCGGCCTAATAACTCCAGATAACTCTAACATAGTTTTTGAACCAGGATCCAAGACACTAGACGAACTCATTGCCTCTTGTGACGAGCCAACTCTATACGTGACCTCAAATTGGTACACGCGTTTCACGTCTTATGCCGAAGGCGTCTTTTCAACCATTCCACGAGATGGCATTTTTTACATCGAAAAGGGAGAAATCAAAAAACCACTGAGAGAGCTACGGATTGCTGGAAAGATGTTAGATCTGTTCAACAACATTATCGAGTTGGGAAACGACTTGAAACAAATCTATTGGTGGGAGGTTGAAATACCCACGTTCATTCCCACGGTCTTGGTCAAGGATGTGCAATTCACCAGTGGTACCAAGTAAGCAAGTAACGAAGGGAGAGTCTTGCGGTTCCAACGTATTCCCTACCTCTTAAAAGAAAAACAATCTTTACTTTTTTTTCTTGGCTTCTTCTACCATCCCATTACCTTTCTAATCAGCATGGCATTCGTGCGAGTCATGCGAATGAATCCCACGTGGGCAATGTTTTATCCTCGAGCCTACTTGTTTTCCTTGTTCATCTTCATCGGGGTCCTCATCATTCCACGATTGCTTAATGTCACGTTTCAACCAAGAGCTCCACCATGGATGAAGGAATCACATTTTCCAGATGACTTCAAGCAGCAATACACGTACATCCCTTTTTTGAGAATCCTACTTAGACACTCGCACCACTCCCCAGGCTCCATTGGATTTCAACACGAACTATGCTTCAAGAACAAGTGCGTTTGTACCGGGTGTTATGGAACTTCAAGTGGCATTTTTTTCTCGATCTTCCTCATTGGATTTCATCTACTAAGACTATGGCTAGAAAACACCAAAAGAACTGCTAATTCTGTCATCAAGGAAATTAGTAGTTTCAAGTCCCTTTCAAGTGATGGATTACACCTCATGATCCTCGCTTGGGCATTGTTCGGTGTTTTTCTGATGAAATATCGCTTGGATGCCTTCAAGAAACCCATGATTCGATTATTTCTCAACTTTTTACTGCCAATATCAATCACGACTTATTTCATTGGATTGGATCTGATTTTTAGGAATGTCCTCGTTCTGACTTTAAATGCCGTGCTTTTTTTCCCACTCATCCTTCTTCGGGTATTGTTGACAAGATTTGAAGAAGAATCAAAGGCCTCTTAATATTCAGACATCTGTTAAGATTTGTTGGATATGAAAGTGGACACGAATCAAGCCTCTTAAGGAAGAGTTCGAGGAGAATGACAAGGATTCATTCATCCTCTCTAATTTGCTATCGTGGAGAGGATGAATGAGGAGTCTGAATAAAAAGAAAAAGAGAAACAGTTGATCTTGGTAGTTCTATTCAAGAATTGCTTGGCCTTTTCGAGATAATCTTGAGGGTATCCATGGAAAGGATCGAGCAACTTCTATTGAAACATCAATTACTCCTTCAAGCTTGAGTAAGTGTGATTTCAAGTCATTCATGATTTTTTCTGATAAAGCTGCCGGTGCTAGGAATACCTTAATGAATCCAGCCTTGATGATTTCGACATGTTTGACCATCCCGAGCTCGACAATGCTCCAGTTTCTCTTGGCCACCACGTTTTCGAGCTCTTCGATGATTTCTTCTTCAGAGACCATATTTGTCACCTTGATGATGGTTGGTTCTTCCAGTAACCACCCTTTTTCAAATTTATAAAAGTCTTTCGGCAACAATCAAGTCAGCGAAAACTGTTACTTATTTCATTTTTTGTTAATACTTTGCAAGAATGCTACATCATACATAAATTCGGATTTTTTACTAAAAAAAGTACTAATATCCTTCGATGATCAGTTTTCAACGAATTTCACCATTCCTATCATTCCACTTCAAGCGTTCCTCTTGTATTTCGCCTTAAATTTACTAGATGTTGAGCAGTACCTCACTATCAGTAACGATCCGACAATCTAACGATGAATAACGACGAAGAATTCCCCATGCGTTCGAACTTCGAATGATAATAAACCTTCTACAAGAACATGTTGATTTACCTTTTAAGTGACTTTGTTTCATTAATAGTTAATTTTTCCAGGAGAAACTATCAAAAGGGAGATTGAATGCATTGACCACCCAAAAATACTTTATGGTAGTTAGATGTAATGCTGTAATCTTGTTGAAAGATTGAATGAATAGAATGGTTTTTTCAATCAAGAATGGTCACGATGGTATGTTTCAATTAACTGTTTTTTTTTGGGAATCTTGAGCGAAAGCAAGAATTCAAGAACACTTGTCACGCATCCCTCTAGATGAAAGTAAAAGAGGCATTTTTAAAAGAACCCGTGCAAATGTGTCATGTTATTGATGGTCCTCGTGAATCCGACGACCTCATTGAGGCCGTTTCAACTAACACGGGGATCAGGTAATTACGACAACAATCGGACGTGATGAAATGGTAAAACCGACAGAATACATCAATATGAATGGAAAGCTAGTGCCTTGGCATGAGGCCAAGATCCACGTGTTAACACATGGATTACATTATGGTTCCAGCATCTTTGAAGGCACGAGAATATACTACAATGAAACGGACAATCAGACTTACATCTTTCGCTTGGATGAACACATTCGAAGACTATTCAACGGATTGAAAGTTTATCGGATGGACGAAGAAATAGAGACCACTCCCGAAGAATTAAAGGAGCAATCCATAGAACTAGTCCGAGAAAATAACATCCGTGAAAAGGGGTACATTAGACACATCGCATATCGTGGCGCCATGTACGAAGTCCCAGAACGAGGGAAAACAGGTTCTTTCGGATTGAATCCATTCAACTCACCAGTAGATTATGCCATCATTGCTTTCCCGCTCGGCGCTTACCTTGGAGAAGACGCCTTGTTAAAGGGTGCACATGTGACGGTATCGAGTTGGCGTCGCATCAATCACCAATCCACTCCGCCCTTTGTCAAAGCTGGCGGAAATTACGTGAACTCGATGCTAGCAAAGATGAATGCCGTGCTCTTGAACTTCAGCGAAGCAATTCTTCTCGATTATCAAGGATACGTCTCAGAAGGAAGTGGTGAAAACATCTTTTGGGTCAAGGACGATATCATCTACACGCCACCACTCACGACATCGATATTACCAGGAATCACCCGGGATACCGTGATGCAGCTAGCAAGAGACCTTGGATATACAGTCGTTGAGGCCAATACCACCGTGGCTCAACTCTTGACCT
>JAJRXH010000168.1 GCA_024276395.1 archaeon | reverse complement strand
TTACTCTTACATTTAGGATACTACCATTAAGGGGTGAAGACCAACTGCCAATTATCAGGCCAAAACTGAAGATTTTTTCTGGAAGTGAAGGGACGATACTCCCGGAAACGTTAGAAACGTCGGTCGTTTCCTCATTGATGGTTCTAATCTTGTTATTTTCTATGATGTATTTATTTAAGGTGAATTCATATTTAGATTGAAATGTTTCTGGGAAATTGGACTTGTTTGAGGCAAATGACTTATGTAATAGAGTTAATTCCGTCGTGAGTTGTTGCAGAACACTGAATGGAAGAAGAAAGAGCCATAGCTGATATGAACTATTTGTTAAATTTTGGTGTTGAAGGTTAAATTTTATTTCCACGTCTGGATGCCGTGGTGGGAGGAGCTGAAACGGCCTTTCATAAGTGAACACGTAAAGTGGTGAGAATTCTGAATTAGTGATGGCAAGCTCCTCTTGTAAAGAACGTGAAATTTGTTTCTGAGGAGAACTACCTGTTGTGAGGGTTAAACCACTAAAAGAAATCAGCATTAGCAGCAAAGTCCATTCCCAATGAATGTTATCTGTGAAAAACTTCAAGAATTTTTTCCAATGAAGGGCATTCCACTTCTTCCATTGTTTTTCCATGTATTTTTTCCACAGCGCCTTCGTGAGGGGCCTTCCAACGATGAATATCCATGCGATGGCCACGAGTACATGAATGATGAAATCTAAGATGACTAAGTGAAGTATTTCTGTCTGAAATATTTGCTTTCGTTCTTCTATTGTTAAATTTGTTAAGTAAAATTTTAGTCCAGCGAGAAATGATTCCGTTTGTACATCCAGTGCTAAGCCTAGTATTTCATAAGGAAGGAATGCAATACCAAGAATCGTTAAGGGATAAATACTAATGAGAAGTAAGAAATTTACAGTATATACTTGGTCTGTAAGTGGCCAGAATAAGGCCAAGGGAGTATTCATATCGAGAAAAATGTGCATTAACCACATCACTTCTGCATAGATTACCGTTCTGAATCTTCTTGGTACAGCTCCGTTGGATGTTGGATTTTTTTTCTTATAAAATCGATAAAGAACTCCGGTCGTTAGTAACATTACTAGAACGAGGAATAACGAATGTACCGGGCCTCTATGGAGGCCTATTCTATCATCAAGGTCAGGAAGATTTGCAATTAAGTTTAACAATATGATGAGCCATGGCTCATTTCTCAAGAAGTGTTCTTTGTCGTCGTTTTTCATTAATTGCCATAAAAGAATTCCTTGGAGGGTAAAGTGAGTCGGTGCCAGGGTCATTCCATATCACCTCGTATCAATTCCCTTTTACCAATTAATTACTTAAAAAGAGATGCACGTGATTGAGGGTTGAGGAAAAAATGAAAAAATGGAGTGGAAAAAAGCATTTCATTCAACCTTTGTTCCAGGGGGCACTGATTTTGAAGGATGTAACGGCACGAAATCTCTCTCGTCTTCTTCCACGGCGATGAGCATCATTCCTTGTGAATATTCATTTCGCATTTTCTTGGGTTTTAAGTTAATGATGAATGGGGCTTGTTTTCCTTCCAATGTCTTTGGATCGACTTTTTCCGCAATTCCAGCAAAAATGACGCGCTGCTCTTTACCGAAGTCTACTTCCATGCGGATTAGCTTCTTGCTCCACTCGACTTTTTCTGCCTTGGTGATGGTACCTATTCGTATTTCAACTTTTTGAAAGTCTTTAAAGTCAAGATACCGTGAACCGGCCTCAGCTTCGTCTTTCTTGGATTTTTACTTTTTCTTTTCTCTTGGTATTTCTTCTTTGGCAGTGCTTGTTTCTTCTCGAAGATCTGGATTGAACATGAGCTGATACTTTCGCTTTTCTTTATCACTGATTTTCTTGAACAAGGGCTTGGGATTGGGAACGACTTTTCGTTTAATGAGACACTCGAAATCAAAGATATCATTCCATCTTTCTTCGTGAACTTGCTTGGGATTCTCGTAGCCTAATAATGCATAAATTTTCTCAGCAGTGAAAGGAATGAATGGAGTTGATAAAATAGCAATGATTCGTAATAAATGTGCAGATGCAGAAAGGGTATCTTCCACGTGCTTCTTGTTGCCCTCTTTAGCATGCTTCCAAGGTTGGCGTTGTTGGAAAAACTTGTTGGCTTCTTGCCATAATTGGTAAAGGTTTTGAGTAGCCTTTTGGAACTCATAACTATCGAATAATTCAGTATATGCTTTCATGTGTTTCCTGACGATTTCCTTTAATGCCTGAATTTCCTTGTCATCTGGATTGTTCACAGAAGGAACGATCCCATTGCATTCCTTGTTGATGAACGTGATGGTTCGATGAGCAAAGTTGCCAAGGGCATTGTTGAGATGATGGTTGACGATTTGTTGAAAGCCATCCCATTCAAAGGAGGTATTTTGATTTTCAGGGGCAATGTATAGGAGATAGTACCTCCAATAATCAGCTGGATATAACTCCAGCGCCTTGTCCATAAAGATGCCTCGATTTTGACTCGTGCTGAATTTTCCACCTTCATACATTAGCCAATGAAAACCTTTAACCATATAAGCTAGGATATAATCATCATTGGCGCCCATTAGGGTTGCGGGCCAGGTAACCGTGTGAAAAGGAACATTGTCAACTCCCATAAACTGAATTAGTCTTGTCGTAGGATTTTTCCAGTATTCCTTCCATACTTCTGGGTTTTTCTTTATTTCCTTTGCCCATTGAGCGGTGATTGATATGTAACCTATGGGGGCATCGAACCAGACATAGAACACTAGATCCTTGTACTTCTCCAGTGGAACGGGTATGCCCCACTTGAGGTTGCGGGTGATGGCACGAGGACGCAGCCCCTCTTTTAACCATCCTTCTGCGATGCTACGAGTTGATAATGGCCAATGATCTTGTTGTCTTATCCAACTTGCTACTCGCTCTTGCATTTTTGGTAAATCTAGGAAAAGATGAGTTGATTTGCGGACTTCGATGTTTCTTTTGCCGCAGATCTTGCAACGGGGGTTGACTAATTCTGGAGGGTTCAACAAGGTACTACATTCTTCACACTGGTCTCCCCTTGCTGGGAAATAGCCGCAATGAGGGCATTCACCCTCAACATAGCGATCTGGTAGAAATCGTTGGTCATTAAGGCAATATAATTGTTCCGTTTCCTTTTCAAAAACTAATCCGTTCTTCCATAGCTTCAAAAAAATGTCTTGAGTGATTTGATGATTTTCTGGTGCGCTAGTTCTTCCGAAAAAGTCGAATGATAGTCCAAAACGCTCGTAAATGCTCTTTTGGATTTCGTAATACTTTCGACAGTATTCTTCGACTGGTAGGCCTTCTTCCAGGGCAGCTATTTCTGCTGGAGTTCCATGTTCATCAGTGCCACAAACAGCAACCACATCTTTTCCAAGTAGTCTTAGGTATCGCGCATGCACGTCAGCAGGCAGTAATGATCCAATGAAATTACCTAAGTGCTTGATTCCATTGACATATGGGAGCGCACTGGTTACTATATATCTTTCAATCTTGTTGTCGCTTGACAAGAAAGTCACCTCCTAAAAGAGATTTCGGAGAGGTAGGACTGGGATAAATGTATGTATGAAAAAAAGTAGGTATTTTGTTAAAAGCTCCTCTCTCGAGAAAAGTCTGAAATAAACTGAATTGATTTCCTCCGTATATTTGGAATCAATATCGTGGCATGTACTTGAGAAAAAAGATCTTTTAATCCATTTGATAATTCCTCAGCTTAATCAGACCTCCAAGTTTTACTGAGGGATCATTATTTAAAAACTTATTGAAGTGTGGATGAGAAGTGGTCTGTTGGATTAGGATGTTACTTTTTTGAAGTGAAGGTTTCACCAATAGAAGATGAACTTTCTGTCATTCCACTAAATGAGTGTTCACGTGTTATTTTTTACCATCACATTACACTTTACTTGGCATGCTTATGAACAATGAAACACGTTGGCTTTATTTTGATTTTTTGTGCTTGTAAACTGAAAATCATCTATCATGGATGTTCACTGGCATTCAATTCTGTCATGTTTCGTTTTGACGGTAAATACAAGAAAGAATAAACTTAACGATTTCTGGGCGTGAATGCACGAAATTATGGTATTTTTGCAAATCCTTTCGAGGTGGAAGTCATCTCGTGGCTTCCAGCATTCACGCTCTCCAGTGATATTCTTTTCCATTCCCCCAAGGATACTTTACTGGTCTTGAATCTTAAGGGCTTCTCAGAAACTCGTTCGGTAATTAATTCATCATCGAGAAGCTTCACGAGAATCTTTTAATATTGTTTGTTATAAGGTCTGAATGGAAGCCAGAAGCACATTAGAGTGTTGGGATGATGCAAATGACCACTTGGAGAAAAATCACGGTAAATGCTTTGGTGGGATTGACCTTACTTCTCATGCTAGTCACTCCCAACTTGAGTATGGCGACCCTCGTACATCCGAGGGGATATTCATTAGGTATGGAATCGTCCATGGCATGTTCATTAATACCTGACTCAAAAAAATCCACTTCTTTGTTACCCATGCAACAGTCAATGCCTAATGTCATCTATTTAATTGGAGATGGGATGGGACCAGAATATCTCAAGATTGCCAGTCTCATTGAGTATGGGATCGAGAATGGCACCATCATGGATCTCAAGTTTCCTTATCACTCCTTATATGATACAAGAAACATCTTGAATGAGACTACAGATAGCGCCGCTGGGGGTACTGCTCTCGCAACTGGACACCTAACTATTAACGAGCGCATTTCCATGGATAGGCAAGGAAAAATTTCCTTTAAGACCATTTTGGAGTATTTAGTAGATGATTACAATTATTCGGCAGGATTAGTAACGACAGATGAATTGTATGGAGCCACTCCAGCAACTTTTGCTGCGCACGTCACATCGAGAGATAAAAAATCTGAGATCTTTAATCAGTTATTAACGCGAGGACTTGATGTTCTGTTAGGTGGTGGCTTGCATTCTCCTTTTGTTGGAGGGGAGTCACGAGCCAAGAAAATCGGGAATGCACAAGGATTTGATGTGGCGACAAATTTGACGGAATTAGAGGCAATATATCCTAGCGCTCGACGACTTCTTGGATTATTTGGTGGAACGAGGAAATATTCTTTACCTTTTGAAATCGATCGAAATGTGACTAGCGAACCAAGCTTGCTTGATATGACCAAAGCAGCATTAGATGTCCTATCGCGGACTGGAAAACCTTTCTTCCTAATGGTAGAGGGTGCACGGATAGACCATGCTGGACATCAAAGTAATCTCACGAGGGCTGTTTTAGAAACAATTATGTTTGAAAAGGTTGCACGCTTGATTTTTTCGTTTGCCAAGCAAAATAATAACACGATCGTCATAGTGGGAGCAGATCATGAAACTGGCGGACTACATCTTTTGGATTACACGTTAGATAATACGAATCTCCCTCGTAAGGGATTAACTCGCGAAGATAATAATACGATTCGCTTGAAAAGAATTCAGAATCTTACGATTTCTTGGTCAGGAAGTGGTGGCCATACTAACACGTTAGTTTCATTCTATGGTTTTGGGTCAGCATCTTTTGGTACTTTGAACGTGAGTCGCACGCCAGATATCTTTTGGGCAGTTAATGTCGCCTTAGGAAAGTTTCCCGTTATTATGAAACACGAATTCTTCGTGGACAAGGAGACATCTATGCTCAAGTCAAGTCTTACCGTGAAAGATCTAGACAAATCTTGGAATCGAGTAACGATACACGTGGAGTATGATAATGGGTCAGTATTTTCTCAACAATTCAATTTTACACCAGATGCAATGGTGACGGAAGAAGTCACGCTTGATCCAATTTCAGTGGATTTAGCTGCCAATTTTACAGCTTGGATGAGCATTAGTGATGCAGCCCTCAGTGTCGAGATTACCTCATTGAGGTTCAGGTACTTGGCATCCACGGAGACGACATTCTCCCTTTCAACTAGTAGTGAAACAAGTGGGGCAGCCTCTTCCGGAGCTATCACTCCGTCATTTGATTGGTTCACATTGGTTTTCATCGTGATGCCTTTTTCAGTGGTTCTACTGAGAACTAAAAAACGAAAAGAAAAATGACGGAAGAATAGGTACGAGAACCCGTTTTTAATCTTTTTTTACAATGGTCTTTACCGTATCGATTGCGGAGGACGAATAAATAAATAATCGATTGAAATAATGCATTTAAAATATGTTGGGAAATGTCGTCATTGAAACGTCTTCATTCATTGTCAATGTTTAGAGGAGATATCAAGAGTGAATTCGGAATTAGAGAGAATCGCACGTCTGATTGATCATACTAACTTGAAGCCTTTTGCAACAAGGAAAGATATTGAAAAGTTGTGCACGGAAGCACTTCAATATAACTTTTGGTCCGTATGCGTGAATCCATCTTGGGTGGAGTGGGCTTACAAGTTGTTAAAGAATTCAGATGTGAAAGTCTGTACAGTCATCGGCTTTCCTCTTGGAGCGACTTTATCTACCGTGAAAGTTCATGAAGCACGCAAGGTTATTGATGTGGGTGCCGCTGAGGTCGATATGGTTCTTAACATTGGTGCCTTGAAGGATGGAGACCATAATGTAGTGAAAAATGAAATAGAAAAGGTGGTCGAGGTCGCATCTGAAGAAGATGTGCTTGTCAAGGTCATTCTGGAAACTTGCTACCTGACGGAAGATGAGATTGTTACAGCCTGTCGACTAGTCAAGGAAGCAGGTGCTCATTTTGTTAAGACAAGTACAGGCTTTGGTACAGCAGGCGCTACGTTGGAGCACGTAAAATTGATGCGGGTCAGCGTGGGAGAGATGCTGGGTGTAAAGGCTTCTGGTGGTATTCGGACGCGAGAACAAGTTCTTGCCATGATTGATGCTGGTGCAACAAGAATAGGGACTAGTTCTGGTGTTTCCATCATGGAAGAAATCATTCAAATTGACAGTAATGAGTAATTAAGTGAGATGAAAGGGGGACTGAAAAAATGGTTAATAACATTAAAAACATAGGAGAACCAGAATAATGGAAACGTTTAATTTGGTACAAGGCAGCAAAAAGTGGTTGTATTTTAGAGCAAAACATCATCCAGCTTCTGAATATCCT
>JAJRXH010000167.1 GCA_024276395.1 archaeon | reverse complement strand
CTTGATTGCCAGATCTGAGGATGAATTGCTGTCATTAAAGAAAAAAATCACGGATGATGGTGGCACGGCCATTGCCATTAGAACTGATGTTTCCGTAGAATCAGAAGTTAAGAAGGCCGTTGAGGAAACATTAACGAGGTTTGGGACCATTGACGTGCTGGTTAATAATGCTGGAATCGGCTCATTCAGGCGGATCGATCAATTCACGATGGATGAATTTCGGAGAATGTTTGAGGTCAACGTGTTTGGAATGTTCTTGTTTACCAAGTACGTGATACCCATCTTTATTTCGAAGAAGTCTGGGCAAATCATCAATATTTCGTCAGTTGCAGGTCTTCATGGCTTCAAGGGAGGAACCGCATATGCTGCTACCAAGTTAGCCGTGAATGGATTCAGTGAATCATTACGAGAGGATTTAAAGGAATTTGGGATAGCAGTATCCGTGATCTGTCCTGGGAGCGTGAAAACCGGGTTTGGAGGGAGAAGCGTCCAAGAAAAAATGACAAGAGATTACCTTCTTGAACCCGATGATGTCGCTCGAACGATTGAATATTTGATCGAAGAATCAGAGACCGCCAACACGAAACTTGTTGAGCTAAAACCTCGGAGACGAAAGGAATTTAGGGGAAAGTAGCACCTCAGAGTTACCGTGATCCCAGATCATCGTTAATTTCGTTACTTCTCCATTTTTTTCTTCTTGTGATGGTGATCAAGATTCCAAGCAATGATCACGTCATAATGATCATCGTGACATCAAGGAAAGCAAAACTTGATTTCTGAGTTGTTGTCAATGAATTCAGAGATGAATGAATTGGAACTGGTGTCGTGTACAAGGATACCAGTAGGCTTGTCTCGGAGGTAATGAGAGAGTTATTCACTTCTCCTTGGAGATTTTAAAGGAACGAATAATCTTTTAAAAACTTCTTTTAAATGACGGGGATAACTGAATAACTCTCGGTAATGATGATTGTTCTTGTTAACTGTTCACTAGGGCCAATAAAAATGGTCAAGTTTACTTCTCCAAAAATGACAGCTGCATCACCAGTGATAACTTGATGATCACTGGGAATTGTTACTTGTAGTTCTTGTTCGAGATGTGTTTAATTCCAAATGGTGTTCGCGAATTGTACTTCTTGCCAAATCAAGAGAGAAGAGACGATTATCTCATGACTCTCATCGAGGTTTTGCAATCTCAGAATGATTCCTCTTGCACCGGCAGTGTCCCAGATATATGGGATCGTCATTGCCGTCTCATTGTCACCAGTTGGAGGAAGATAAGGTCCTGAAATAAAAACTTGTTCTTGATATCTCAGGTAAATGATAGCGAATTCCTCGGAATTGCTGCTAAGAGCACCTGGATGCTGACAATAGGCTAAAAGAACTAGGATCAAGATTGTAATGCTGAGCAGCAAGACCAACTTGTTTTTTATCATTCATTTCATTTCCAACTGATGAATGAGAGGATCTCATTTCATCTTTCATCCTAAATGCAGAGAAAGCCTTGAGTGGATATGTCGGTGAGAACATCGTCCAGTATTTTTATCATTCCTTTCCTTTAAATTTTTAATCATTTCTTCATTACTTGACAATTAGCACGAGATTTTTTCGAGTACCGTACTTAATCATCGTGCTGGATTATGAAAAAATGGAGAGTTATTCAGTTCTCTCCATCATTTAAAAGAAGTTTTTAAAAGATTATTCGTTCCTTTAAAATCTCCAAGGAGAAGTGAATAATTCCCAAAAAATGATCTTTATCGCATTCATTTCTTATTTCTTCCTATTCAAGCCATATTTATTGATTCTGGTCATCAGTTGTCGTTAGTAATTGATGGTCTCTCAAAAAATTGAGTTTCGGATTTGAGAACATTTCTTCTGGCTTTTGAAGATGTTCTTGGTGATTTGAAAACGTTTTTAATGTCTTGTATGGGTAGGTACATGATCCAATAAAAAAATGATGGTGGAACACATGGTAGAAGTATATCACGTGCAAGGGAAAGAATTAAAAAAATTGAGTGGAGACTCGTTTGAATTCTTGAATGGAGACGTGTACTTGGTCAAGCACGGATTCAAGTTGTTCATTTGGTTGGGTTCAAAATCATTTGCTGATGACAGAGCCGTTGGTGCCTGGGCAGCTCAGGTACTTGATTTAGAAAACGATGACTATCAGATCAGAACCGAACCAGAGGGAAATGAAAGCGAGGAATTCAAGCAACTGGTGAACTTCAAGGTGGTTGAAGGAGATACTCCAGGTTTTCTGAAAAGCGTTCCACGAAAGGTAATTGAATTCAAGATGTATCGTGTTAGGGATGTAGATTTGACTGATTTGTCATCTTCAGACGACATCGAGATTAGTGAGGTTCCCATTAGTCGTTCATCATTGGATAGTTCTGATGTGTTCGTGATTGATGGATATGACATCATTTACGTGTGGATAGGGAAAAATAGTCAAGTTGGCGAGAAAGCTGCTGGAAATCGGCTGGCAAGAAAACTGGACGTGGAGCGACATCGCAACCCGATCGTGTATGTAATTCATGAAGGAGATGAACCGCCAAAATTCTTTGATTTCTTGGAAAAGATAGCACGTGAATCTAAAATGTCTGAAACTGGGGAAAAAGTAACAAAAACGAGCTCTGAAAAGAAATCATTTTGGTCAAAGTTAAAATTTTGGTAAAAATCGAGGAAAGTGTAACGTTGATGGTTCCATCGAGTCTTGTCTACGTTTTACGACAGCTTCGTCATCTTTTTAAACTCTTGAGTCAATGGTAAGTCGGTAGTGAAATACT
>JAJRXH010000166.1 GCA_024276395.1 archaeon | reverse complement strand
GGCTAGATAAGGTCGTCAAGTCTTTTGGCGATGTCGTGGCATTAAGTGACGTTAGTTTTGCAATTCCACGGGGAAAACTGATGGGATTCCTCGGTCCCAATGGGGCTGGCAAGACGACCTCCATCAAGCTCCTATTAGGCTTGTTAAAGCCGTTACAAGGTGAGGTACGGTTATTTGGCCGAGATCCCTTTATAGAATCGTGGATCAAGCAGCACGTGGGATACGTGCCAGAGGGAGATACCTTTCCACGATGGATCAAGGCGTGGGATTACGTGTATCAACTTGCTCGATTGACCCTGCCTCCCACCGTTGCAAGAAAGAGAACCCACGACGTGCTTGAAGAAGTGGAATTAAGTGAAGTTGCCAGAAAGCGAATCGTTCAGTTCAGTAAGGGAATGAAACAACGGATGAAGATCGCACAAGCTCTCGTTCATCATCCAGCCTTGCTCATCGCTGATGAACCATTTAACGGTCTAGACCCGTTGATGCGACATAAAATGTATGAATTATTCAAATCTTATCAAGAAGAGCATCAAGCCACCTTTTTCGTATCATCACACATCCTTTTTGAGGTTGAACGACTAGCTGACCAAATCATCCTCTTGTACCGTGGTAGAACCATTGCTCAGGGATCTCCAAAACGAATTCGTGAATTGATGCACGAAATTCCCCATTCCATTGCCATCACGACTCCACAAGCAATTACTCTAAGCAAGCTCCTCATTGAACACCTAGAAACCGTACAGTTATCTGAAATAAAATTCACGAAAGCGACAAGTTCAAACCAAGATCGCATCATCGTGGAAACTAGAAATCCCATCCAATTTTACCATCTTCTTACCGAAATCATTGCTGATCATGAAATTCCCGTGCAAGAGATTCAAGCAACAGATGAAGGCCTAGAAAGTCTTTTCCAAGCCTTGACTAAATCCTAAATGATTGAAAAAAGATAAAAGGAGGAAACATGAATGAGTATCAACACTCCTACTACTACCACCCCTTTCGTCGTGTCAGAAATAGAAAAATTAATCATTAGCATCAAACTGGCATTTCGGTCCTTATTTTTCGGAAAAAAGTGGATGGTTTACACCATTCTAGCCCTCACGCCACTCTTACTCACGATGCTTGCCACGGACAAGCTCCTGGGAAATGACGATGCCAAGGCTGCCTATGTAGATGTCTTTATCGGCTCCATTCTTTTCTTATTTTTCACGTTTAGCTGCTTGCTATTGTCCTTACCCATCAGTGGTGATGAAATTTCTGATCGATTTTTCGAATTAATGATCGTGAGATCAATCAGAAGAGAAACATTATGGCTCTCTCGATGGATCGTGGTCCACGTCAGTGTTTTTCTCGTGAATTTTGGCATTTCAATCATTTACTACGTGTATTTCCACCTAGTAGATCCAAACGCTAACATTATAGACGATCTGATATCCGACCTTCATCTTCTAGAAGGCACTGCCATCGTGATTTTAGCTGGAACACTTGTTTACGGAGGACTATTTCTCACGGTTGCGTTCATAGGAAGAAAAGGACTGAGCATCGGTATCTTGCTGGCTATCTTTGAATTATTCTTCCTTGGCATCTTGTTCCTAGATGACGAACCCTACATCCCAAGAACGAATCTTCAAGTCATTGCTGACAAGTCATTCGGTCCACTGTACACGTACACGCCTTCAAATCCCCTCAAGACCTTGCCTGACGTCATCTTTAGCTGGACTTACGTGATTATAGTTGCAGCAGCATTTTTTCTTATCGGAATGATGTACTTAAAATACCGAGAATTTAATTAAATACAAAATTTGACAAAAATTAGCATTTTACTTTTTTTATCGATCTCCTAACACGTTGACGTTTTAAAACACCATCAATATCACGTCGGCACTACCATGCATCAGCATCACAAAGAAAAAAATC
>JAJRXH010000165.1 GCA_024276395.1 archaeon | reverse complement strand
GTTTCGTAACGTCAGTGCCAGTACCATGAAGCGGAGAAACGTGACGAACGTGAGCTTTCTTTCGTGCCTTCTCATCGAGGTGGTAGGTCTCCACGAGGCGTTTTACCAGCGAATCTGGGATGATTTTCAGGAGGCGAACACGTGACTCGAAGCGTAACCATTTTCGGACTTTCCTTCCCCGCAAGAGCATTTTCGTCACCACTGATCGATCTGTTTCTTCATGATGTAAAAGTATCGACCGTGTCCCCGCGATGCGGAAAGGAAGGAAAGTATCGGATTTTTCGGCTCAGTAATCGCCAAAAAAGTGCCTTACAGTATTAGGTAGGGTCCCGCGTGGCACGGTTGCTGCACTCCGCGCGGGAGGCAACATCCGACCTGCTTCTCGATCTAAACGATGCATTCCTCAAGGTACTCACACCCGTGGTTCCTGGGAGGTCACGCCCTCGTGAAACCAAGTCGCTCCGCCAGAGGTGGTATTACTACCGCTACGTGAGGCGTGCGTGTGCCTGACGATGGTTTCATCACGTTTAGGAGGTGATGCTCGAGGATTACACGGAACACCACTCTTACCTGTAATCGCGTTACATCCTAGCGTTAATCGTGCACGAGGGATTTCTGAATAACTTTCGCGCAGTTGCTCCTCGACATTCTATTCCACCATCCAACGTGAGGACCGAATAACTTCCGATAATCAGCAAAAATGGAAGAAACCTTTCTCAGAAATAGAATTCACGATAAAGCAACAACTAATGACAACATAATTACCCATATTTTCTACAGTGTCCACTTTTAAAAAGCCATAGAACAAAGAAAACACAAGTGATATGCTAAGCCCAAATCACGTATCCAGTAAGCTTTCACGGTAGAATTATCTGCCAACCCAAAGATACAACTAAATACAGCACAATCTAATACGAAAACCTAACCATGGATGAAAATGAGCGAAAAAGCCCTTGCAGCTGAATATAAAAAAACCGTCAACATTTCTTTTGTCAGATTAATTATTTCTAGGACATTTTCACTACTTTATATATTCCTAGTAGCAAGATTCATTCCCCAAAGTATCCAAGATAGCATGATCGTGCTTGCTATCGGTCAATTAATAATCATCTCCATTTTAATGTTAGGACTAAGATTTTCCCTTCCGAAATTGGCTCTTTCATCAAAAGACCCTACATCTTACATTGACTCCAGTGTGATTTATTTTGGTGCAGCTAGTTTAATGGCGGGAGTCATCTCATTTGGTTATTATGGTGCAGTTTTTAATTGTTTTTTCATAATATCACTGAATTCTCTCTTATTTGCGTGTTCAACCGTTCTTGGCTTCCTATTAGAGAGCGCCTTGATACTAGATACTTGCTTTCTTAATGTACACAAGGTACCACTAACACGACTCATTTATTCGACTGCTAATTCACTTAGTGTCCCAATATTCTTCTTCTTATCACCAAAACTAACCAGCATCCTTCTTGCATGGATTTTTTCATTCCTTCTATCGTTTATTCCCGAGTTAAGAGTTCTTTCTAAGGTATTACGCTCAAGAAAACGGAACGTTTCACGATTAGTTTATACCATTAAGTATGGACTGCCCGTCTATCTAGGAACCATAATAACGTTACTTTTTACTAGCTTTGATAAATGGGTGGTATTTCTGCTTTCAAACTCGCCTCAGGGAGCTGTCGCAAGCTACTATTGGTCACAAAAAATATCCATAATTTTCATCGAATTAATTGCAACTATCTTTACTGGAGCATTTCCGATATTTACGACCATTCAAGCAAAAAAAAATCGCGATATCAAAGATGTTCTCGCAGCGTCCTACAAAACAATATTTTTAGTCGCAACGATGATTATAGGCCTAGCCTACATCACATCACCTTTCATCATCTTTATACTTTTAGGACCAAATTTTATGAGTTCTGTTATCCTACTCAGACTTTTCCTTATATTCAGTTTTTTTAATTCTATCTCTGGTTTTTTATCAAATTATAAAATGTCCACGGGCGATAGAAGAGATTTACTATTCTATTTCGTCATCCGTACCTTAATCTATTATGGCAGTCTAGGTCTCATCTTAACTTTCCAAGAAATTATGATAAAGAACGACATCATCATCTTCTTAACATCACTATATATCCTTGCTGAATTTTGCGGATTTATCTACCTATATACTAAATCTAAAATTATCAACATTATAACCGCGAAAATTCAAATTAAATTATTAGTCGTAGCTATCATTCCCCTCATTTTAGATCAAATGTTGCCGCTTAATCCAACAATATTGATCCTCTTTGATCCAACATGGCTCCTGCAAGTGCTCATTAGAACATTCATCACAGTGCTATTTCTCACTGCTACAATTCATTACCTATTTCTCTTTAATGAAAAAGACTATGAAATCTTTTACCGCGTCATGCCCAAGAAAGTACTTCCAATTATAAAAATAGTGCTAAACATCTCCAGATAATCTGCTCAATATAATCAGAAAAAATTTTTACCCGAAAATAGTAGCTCACTAAGGGATCCTTTATCTTCCATTTTTTCCTTCGAGATTCAAAGTAACCCCTTAACAAAAATAGTCCATTCTGTCGTCTCATTACTATGAGCCACAGCATTTTAAACAAGACAATTGAAAAATGATAATCAAAATAGTACATTAACCTCCCATTCCTGGTAATTCCGCGGCTAGTTAACTGAGTTGTTGGTTTCGTCTGTATTAACTTCAAAGAAGATATTTGTAAAGTTTTGTATCCCATCATTCGTGCACGAGCACTAATCCAAGTATCTATGGTCACTTCTGGAATGAATTG
>JAJRXH010000164.1 GCA_024276395.1 archaeon | reverse complement strand
CATCATTCTTACGGAAGAAGACAAAATACCACCCAACAAGGAGCATGATTGAAATGAGGACAAGTGGAAGGTATCGTTCCATCATGAGACGAGCAGGATCACGGAAATGCCATTTCCACGTGATGAAGAGTAAGTTTGCGTGGAAAAGAAACGAGATTATCAGCACGGCTTGTGACAAGGAAGCTGAATTTTCTAATACTGACAGATATATCGTTCCAATTAAGGTTATCATGTTAAAAATAAGCACGACTGATTCCATTTGGAAAGAAATTACCAGAAGATTGTTCTCCTTTAACCGTTCCTTTTTAGGCACGGATGACCCCCATTGATAATACAAAATATTTTTTAAAAAGATTTCAGTTGGAGGTACTTGAGGCTGCCTCTTAGCGGTTCTCACTCACAAAGAAATGCTCTTTCTTGTGGTAAATTAAGCAAAAAGAGCTGGTTAGATCTGTACGTGAGTATCAAAGGGATGGATTCGATATGTTCAATTTGCTCTTTAGCATTCCTATTTTTTTGACGGCGACAGCCTATGCTTTTGGTATCCTTTACTTGTTTAATTATTATCTCCGTGGATTAAGACTTAAAAACGCCATCTTTTTCTTGTTCTCGTACATCATTGGTCTCCTTGCAATGATTATTCGCTTTCTCGTCCAATTTATTACTGATATCGAACTGGCAAGAATTTTTCTTGCAATTGAAGGGACTTGCTTGGGATTTTCACTCTTTTTCTTGTTTTTGGCCATCATCATAGGACAAAGAGAGAATCCATCCGAATGGGTCAGCGTGAGTGCTCTGTTCGTTGGATTAAGTATGGGATTGGCTTATAACAAGAATGTAGTTGTATCTTTCTATGATTCACGATTTCAGATGCATCTCATCGACTTTCGACAGCCCATTGCCCTCGCCATGGGTGGTGTTGGCCTCTTTTTAATCGTTGTACATGCACTTCAACCCATTTTCAAGAAAATACGAAATGATTCCAATGCATTTCGCTATAGAACAGTAATTTTTAGTCTTGTAAGCATCATTCTCCTTACAGTCTGGGTTGTGACCTTAACAATGAGTGAATTCGCTGAGGTAACAATCATCAGATACTACATTCATTTCTTGATGATTTCGTTTTGGACATGGATGCTAATTCGTAATCCACTCACTTTCACGATTACTGAAGATGAAGTCCAATTAGCTGTATACGTGAAAAGAAAAATTTATCGTCGCATTTTCGCGTTCATATCTTCAAAACAAGACGAATCTGAAGGAATACTTCCCACATCTCATTGGAAAACATTGCAGCCCATTATAACTGGAATTGACTATAAAACAGTCCGGGAACGATACGTATCGATATCACGAACCAATGAACACTTGACTCTCATTTTAGGGAATAAATCCATGCTGCTAATAAAAACTGAAAAGAAAATTTCCTTTGGAATGCTACAGTTATGTAGTTATTTCATTTCATACATCGAGGAACGTCACCAAGAAGTTTTTCGTGACGTGTTAATAAATCATAAACTAGAAAACGAAATCAAGCAAGAATTCATTAGACTTTTGAGAGAACATACCGTTACCACTGTTTAACTGTTACTTACTTCCTTTTCTCCGGTGACTTGAAAAAAGACAGACATACCGAAATATAAGTAATAGAACTGATGCGGAAATTGAGCCTAGAGAGGGGGAGGGAGGAGTCTCCGTCGCTCAAAAAAGAGGACTTTGCGCGACGGAGACTCATACATTACGCTCTAATGAGGAAATCCTCCTCAAATTTATCTTGGATTTGCACCTTTAAAAGTCCTTCTTCTTGTGACTATCTTTGACCATCCTACTTAGAGGTAACTCAGGCTTGGAAAAGCCGCTTAACTAATGCATCGAGCAGCAAGAATTCCCGCTGAAACTTTTTGAAAATGGATCGTTGTAAGGTCATTGGTTTTACAGCAATCATTGATTTTCGAGCCGATGTCGTGTTACTTTGGGCAAAGGTTTGTAGCTTTTGGGTCATCGTGTGTGAAAATTTGGCAAGACGACAATGCAAGTCATCATCTGAATCAAATTTTGGGATGTTGACAGTAAAGGGGCGTTTTTGGATGTGCCTACCACCTCCTCCCGCCCCCTCAGCCTGAATGAGCCGTATTGTTTCAGTCAAGATGGGTGCATTGAGAATTGCGGCTAGATAGTATGCCTCATAAGATGAACTACAAGCTATGAGGTAGTTTGTTGAATCAATGATCACGCGTGGATCTGTGACGACAGCTGCCTTGACAATGGTACCACTTCCCTGAATAACCACCTTGAAGGGACTTCTTTGCCGTGCGGCAATGAGCTTGTTCTGATAATTGATATTTTTCCATAACGTCTCCAAGCTTTGAGTTTTTTTCTTGTATTTCTGATATAATTGATCAAGTTGACAAAAATAATGATATGCCATCGAGTCTTGATTGGTAAGAAACCGATAGCCGCCACGTGGATCTTCTTCAATGGGAAGGAAAACGTGATCAAACCTTAATGCTAAAAATGGAACGAGATTCACGCTTCTAAGCGCTTGATAAATGTACCGCCGTTCCACGACAATTTCATTTGTCCCTAATTCTTCGAGAGGATTAAAGTCCCACGGTTTCTTGGGATTCTCGACGATCGGTTGAATCACGGCTAATTGCGGTACACCATTCTTTTCTTCCATCGTTTTAAGGACTTTCACAAAAATGAGATTCCTTGGCCCTAATACGGCACCATTATAACATTTTTCGTGATAGGGGCTCTTCCCAAGTGGCAACAAGCTAGACTTCTTGTGCCTGGGAATCAGTTTTCTCACGTGATATCGCGCTTTCGTATCGTGGTGATCCCGACCTTCTTTCTCCACGGAATATGGAACGTGAATCTCTTGAATTGTCTGAGTGAGCATCATTTCTCCCCGTTGTATTGAAACTTCGAAGTATTTTACTAGCACCTCAAGATTTTCAAGATCTTGCAATGTTTTGTTGGCTCGTAGTGAGTACCGTGCTTTAAGACAGATAGAATGAATTCTGAATAGATCTGTATTGAATTTCCATGCTTCAATGTCCACAAAGTCAATGAATTGGCGAGTCCTAGAATGATTATCGCCCGTCAAGAAAGCATTACTAACAACCATGAAAACAATGCCGTTTTCCTTCAGTAAATACTTGGACCCATAAAAGAAAAGCGCACTCACTTCTAAATTACTTACTTGATGTGGAGGAGGTAACACGTCCATTTTCCTTGCTAATTTTTTGAGCAACATCTTGAAATGGAGATTATTAATACCATTCAACACGATCCAGGGAGGATTTCCAATGATCAAGTCAAATTTTTTTAACTCTCGTGATGCATTCTTAACTTCAAATCGGTCAACTAACTGGAGAAAATTCACTTTCTGAATGTTCAATATCATTTTTCTCAAAAATTTCAGGCTAATTTGCATTCTTCTCAAATAAGTGATGAGAAATAGGTTAACTCTTGTGGTAAAGACTGCTAATGGATGGAGATCATATCCATGTAGCCCGATGATGGATTTTTCGACATCGGTACCATCAAGAGTAACTTCATTTTGCCGGAAAAGTTGAATGAGAATTTCGACGAGAAAGGTTCCACTTCCACAAGCTGGATCAAGGACATTCATCCCTGGACGGTAAGAATTCTCAACCATTAGGCGTGCAAGCATGGGAGGCGTGTAAAATTCACCAAGTGTCTGTCTCTTATCGATGGGGATGAGCTGCAGGTATAATTCGCGAAAAAGATCTTCTGACTTGAGGCATCGTCCATGTAAGGGAGTTCCCAAGAGGTTAATGAGATCAGAAGCAGTGTCAATCCATATTCGAAGGAACTTGACCGTAAAGATGTCGGAAAAAATGGGAATTCGTTTCTCCTCTAGCTCCTTAATAGTCATCTGAACCTTCTGAACACACTCATCTTCTTGACAACTAGCAGTGGCATGCGCAATAATCAGAAGTAAGATCGTCACGAAATATAATTGTTTAATGAACAGGTCAGAGGAATCTGCTTGTTTTTCTTTGGTAATATCCTCTAGTTCAAAAGAGAGGAGGTTCTTCCAATTATTGGCCATTTCTTGGTGCAATTCAAAATTTTTGTCTAGAACTGAATGGATGGTCTTGATGGCAAGAAAATATAGCGGTGAACTAGTCCCATATAAGAGAGCTATTTCTTCTGCTCCTATCAAGGATTCTTGTTTTCTTAAAAGGGAGCAGTACGTGATGAGAAGATCAGTCATCCCGTTATTTCTCCGGGTTGGTGAACTGAACGTTACTTCTACCTCGTGAAGAAGCATATTTTCATAAAATAATTTAATCTTATTGGAAGATATCGACATCTTCCAATTATGAGAATTGCGAAGATTAGATGGATTGTGAGGTGAATCTTTTTGTTTTTCCTCATCATCCCGCTTGACGAGAAGAATTGCGTCATTCAATAAAGAGCCAGAGGATGACTTGACTATAAGTTCGGTACCATCAAGCAAGGGGATCAGTCCAACTTGATCAAAAAAACTCGTTAATCTTTCTATATCATTTTTTGACAGGAAAAAATCCCTCAAGACGCGTGAGCGATTCTTTGCATCATTTTTTTCAGAAGACACTTCCTTAACCTCTGAAGCAGCTGTTGATGTCAACTCAATGAAAGACGGTTAGCTAGATTACGAATTTCGAGTTCAATTTGTTGCAAGTATGATTTTGTCTCCATGATTGAGTAAGGTAACCATCGTTTCACCCAACTTGGTGCATTCGCTTGAACCATCAAGTATTCGCGGCTCCAAATCCAGTTTTGGATCAAGAGAAGCAACATCGTGATCAAGAATGGTTCTTCT